>CADDYR010000016.1 GCA_902810765.1 Chloroflexota bacterium | reverse complement strand
GCGGCTTATATTGGTCTGCTCGGTGCCGTCTCAGGGTGTCAGGGTGTGGGCTCCAGGCCCCACGAGGTGACCCGGGCCGGGATGATGCGCATCCAGGCGGGGCCGAACCCGGGGCCGAGGCGCTCTCCGCCCTCGGTGAAGACCTCGGCACGACCACGGACCTCGATCCCGCGGGCCTGCCAGGGGCTCACAGAGACGAGGTCGTCCACTACGAACGCCACGTCGGGATGGTCGCGTGCGTCGCGGAACTTCCTCGTTGAGGCCAGGTCGTGGCCCCCGATCTGGATCGCTCCCTCGTCGGCGTCGATGCGGAAGCCGGTGGGCACTACGTGGGGCCGCCCACGGCCGTCCACTGTCGCCAGCCTGCCCAGCCTCTGCTCGCCGAGGTATGCCCTCTCCCGCTCAGTGAAATGGTTCCTGCTCATCCCGTCACCTCCTATTGATGCCTCGCCACCGACGGTACGGTCTCCATTCAGCGGCAGCATATCCGGGTCGCCATAGTCGCCGCATCCGCCAAAAGGGCAGGATCGCGACCGGCCCTTCGTACAGGCCAGACGAAGGGGGCGATGCCGGGGCGTCGTGCAGGGTGCACAAACAGCTGCGCCGGATACTGTTCACGGAGCAGTGTCCTCCGGCGCACCCGCGCCCCTAGGATAGGACCGTGATCATCCGTAACCATCGCTGCACTGGAGGCGCGACATGCCCGACAAGCTCGTGAGCTCGTGGGACGGTATCGAGAAGCTGATCGTGAGCGTGCCCGGGACCCTCTGGGTGCTCCTGGGCGCGTTCCTGGTGTTCATAATGGTGCCGGCCATCGGCATGCTGGAGGCCGGGCTGACCCGGCGGAAGAACTCGGTGCACGCGCTGATGAAGAGCCTGTCCGCCGCGTGCGTGATGATGATCTTGTTCATCGCCGTAGGTTTCGGGCTCGCCTTCAGCCCCGACAGCCTGGCCGGGGTGATCGGCAATCCCGCCCGCTATCTCTTCGGCGGCGATCCCGCGTCCGCCTGGCCGACGGTGTTCGGCTCGAGCGGGCCGGTCGCGGGAGTGCCGCTGCTGGCGTACCTGCTGTTCCAGATGATGTTCGCCGCGGTGACGCTCGCGCTCATCGGGGCGGGTGTGTCCGAGCGCCTCAGGTTCTCCGCCTGGCTCGTGTTCTCGCTCTTCTTCTCGCTGCTGCTGTACCCGGTCGTCGCGCACCTGGTGTGGAGCCCGAACGGACTCCTCGCGACGCTCGGCACGCGCACCGGCTGGCTGCCGGGGATGGGCGTGCGCGACTTCGCCGGGGGGCTGGTGGTGCACGCTCAGGCGGGGTTCGCCGGGCTGGGCATAACGCTCGCGCTCGGCGCGAGCCTGAAGCGCCGGGCCGAGGTCGCGCACCGGCCGAGGCTCAGGCCCCAGAGGCTGGCGATCCCGCAGGGCTACCTCGAGATGGCGCTGCGCGAGAGCCGGGAGAGCTACGTGCACAGCATCCCCCTCGCCGTGATCGGCACGGCGCTGCTGTGGTTCGGGTGGTTCGGGTTCAACGGCTCGTCGAGCCTGGAGCCTAACCTGCAGGCGGTCTCCGCCGCGCTCACGACCGCGGTCGCCGGCGCCGCGGGCGGGGTGGCGGCGACGCTCTTGAGCCGTGCGTGCGACGGCCGGTACGACGGGGTGATGGCGATCTCGGGCGTGCTCGGCGGGCTGGTGATGATCACGCCGAACGCGGGGTACGCCGACCCGGCGGGAGCGCTCGCGCTCGGTCTGCTCGCGGGTGGCGCGACGTTCGCGGCCACCAAGCTCATGGACCGCTACCTGTACCACGTGGACGACCCCATCGGTGGCTTTCCCGTGCACGGCGTGAACGGGCTGCTCGGCTCGGTGCTCGTGCCGGTGTTCGCCGACCCCAGGTACAGCGGGCTGCCCGTCGCGGGGCTCGCCTTCGGCGGTGGCGTTCGGGCGCTCGCATGGCTCGGAATGCAGCTCCTGGGAGGCGTGCTGGTGTGCGCGACGGTGCTCGCGGTGTCGTACGGGTTCGTGAAGGGCTGCGAGCTGTTCCTGAGGGCGCGCGCTGGCTACGAGGAGGAGGCGAAGGGCCTCGATGCGGTGGACCACGGTGTCCAGGACGTGATCCTACCCTCCCCGCTCGGGTAGGTCGCCCGAGGCCGGCATCGGAGCTGCGCGGTGGACGGGGTCGAGCAACCCCCGCCCGCATCTCTACCTGACGTCCGACGCGCCGATTGACCTGCCACATGCGCGCCTGTAGAATGAATCATATGCAGGATAATGGCCAACGTGCGTCCCGCCCCACCGGAATCGCGATCCTCGGCAGCACCGGCTCTATCGGCGTCCAGACGCTCGACGTCATCGCGACCCACCCCGAGAGGTTCAGGGTGGTTGCGCTCGCGGCGAGGCGGAGCGCCGAGCTCCTGGCCGCGCAGGCCGCGCGGTTCCGTCCCGAGCTCGTCTGTCTGTGCGAGGGCGAGATGGAGGGCGCGGTCTCCGGGGCCGAGGGCACGGTCGCGGCCGCGACGCACCCCGAGGTGGACCTGGTTGTGGTGGCGACTACGGGCGCGGCGGGGTGGGAACCCACTCTCGCCGCTATCGCCGCGGGCAAGCAGATAGCCCTCGCGAACAAGGAAGCCCTCGTGATGGCGGGCAGCGTGATCGCGGTGGAGGCCCGCAGGGCCGGGGCGGTGCTGCGCCCGATAGACAGCGAGCACTCCGCGATCTGGCAGTGCATCCAGGGCGAAGGGGTGGCCGAGTCGCACCTGTCCGGGCCGCGCGGCGTGCGAAGGCTCATCCTGACCGCCTCTGGCGGCCCCTTCCGGGACGCCTCACGGGAGGAGCTGGAGAGGGTCACTCCCGAGCAGGCGCTGGCCCACCCCACGTGGAAGATGGGGCCGAAGGTCACCGTGGACAGTGCGACGCTGATGAACAAGGGGCTCGAGCTCATCGAGGCCCACTGGCTGTTCGACGTGCCCTACGAGAAGCTGGACGTCGTCGTGCAGCCCCAGAGCATCGTCCACTCGATGGTCGAGTTCGAGGACGGGTCGGTGAAGGCGCAGCTCGGCGTGCCGGACATGCGCGTGCCGATCCAGTACGCGCTCGCCTATCCAGATCACCTGCCCTACTCGGACCTACCGGACATGGACTGGTCCCGGGCGTTCGCGCTCGAGTTCCGGCCGCCCGACCACGAGCGCTTCCCGTGTCTACGGCTGGCGATGGAGGCCGCGATGCTGGGCGGCACCTACACCGCCGCGCTCTCCTCCGCGGACGAGGAGGTGGTGGCGGCGTTTCTCTCGGGGGAGATAGGGTTCATGGACATCCCCCGGCTCGTGGACTGGGCGCTCGAACGGCACGCCCCGGTGCAGGAGCCGACCCTGGAGGACATACGAGAGGTGGACCGCGCCACGAGGGCGGCGGTCCGGGAGCGAATCGGCGCCTCGGCGCGCTATGCAGCCGTTCGACACACTGAGAGGTAACACGTAGTGAGCTGGCTCGCGTATCTTTGGATCATCCCCGTGCTGGGCGTGCTCGTGCTCGTCCACGAGGCGGGGCACTTCTTCACGGCGAGGCTGAACGGCATACGCGTCGAGGAGTTCGGGTTCGGGTTTCCGCCCAGGATCTTCGGCTTCAAGCGCAAGGGTGTGACGTACAGCATCAACCTCCTGCCCGTCGGCGGCTTCGTGCGCATCTACGGCGAGAACGGCGAGCACGAGGACGAGCCCGACGCCTTCGGCTCGAAGAGGTGGTGGCAGCGGGCGATAGTGCTGGCCGCGGGCGCGGGGATGAACGTCGTGCTCGCGATAGTGCTGTTCGCAGTCATCGCGATGACGGCTGGAGTGGCCACTGGAGGCAAGGGGGTCGAGATATCACAGATCGAGCCGAACTCCCCGGCTGCCGCGGCGAACCTCAAGCCCGGTGACCGGATCGTCAGCGTGGCGGGGCTGAAGGTCGGCAGAAACCAGGACTTCCAGCAGGCGTCGAAGGCGGTGATCGGTACGACCAGGCAGCACGCCGGCGGCGAGATGAGCCTGGTCGTGGAGCGCGACGGCAGGCTCGTCGCCGTGCACGTCGTGCCCCGGAAGAACCCGAAGCCCGGTCAGGGGGCGATCGGGGCAGGACTCTCGCCGATAACGGTCATCCAGACCAGGTACGACCCGATACACGCGCTGGGTGTGGGTGTGGTCCAGACCTGGCAGACGACGGGGAAGCTCGTGACCGGCATCGCGAACCTGGTCACGAGACAGACTCAGGGCGGGCTCGCGGGGCCTATCGGGATCGCCCAGCTCACGGGCCAGGTGGCGGAGCAGGCCCACATCATCGGGCTGATGCAGTGGACCGCGCTGCTCTCGATCAACCTGTTCCTGGTGAACCTGCTGCCACTGCCCGCGCTCGACGGCGGCCGGCTCGTGTTCGTGCTGCTCGAGGCGGTGCGGGGCAGGAAGGTGCCCCCACAGCGTGAGGCGGTCGTGCACGCCGTCGGGATGGCGCTGCTGCTGATGTTCCTCGTGGTGATCAGCGTGTTCGACGTGCAGCGTATCTTCACTGGGGGCTCCCTGCTGCCGCAGTAGACCTCGCAACCGGACCCACGAGGTGGTAAACCTTTCGTAAACGGCCCTCAGCTCGCCGGAGGCGTACGTTCTCGAGATGCAGAGAGTTTGGAGAAGAGACGAGGCCGGGCGCAAGATCGGCACCCTGCGGGGCGTGCTGGTCGCGGTCGGGGGCAACCCTCTCGACGCGCACGTGCTCAGGATGACCTGCAGCATGCTCAAGGGCACTAAGACGCCCCTGTACGCGGTCCACGTCATCGAGATGCCCTGGACGGACGCGGTGGACTCCACGCCCGAGGAGGAGGTCTCGATCGAGGCGGACCGGCTGTTGGAGCACGCGAGCGAGGTCGTGAGCGAGTGCGGCTACAAGGTCGAGACCGAGCTGCTCCAGGCGCGCGCCGCCGGAGCCGCGATCGTGGACGAGGCCGCCGCCCGCGGCTGCGACCTCATCGTCGTCGGACTCCCCTACAAGAGGGAGTACGGCGAGTTCAGCATGGGCGAGACCGTGCCGTACGTGCTCGAGCACAGCCCCGTGCCCGTGTGGGTGATCCGGGGCCCTCAGGTCTGATCACGCCCGCTCGAGCACGGCCACCCCGAACGGATCGAGCCGCAGCGTCCCCTCGCGCCCCTCGCCGGTGAGCAGGTCGCGCCAGCCCCCGGGCAGCCGGACGTCCGCGCCCTCCCGGCCGTGGTTCAGCACGAACAGGTACTCCCTCCCGCCGTTCGTCCGGATGGTCGCCTCGACCCCGTCCGGAGCCTCCAGCGCCGGCTCGACGCCCGCCTCGCTGCACACCGTACCGAGAAGCCAATCCATGAACCCCGGCTCGGGCCGCGTGCCGAGGTAGTAGGCGACACCCCGCCCGAAACGGTTGCGGGTCACCGCGGACCGACCGGCGTAGAAGTCGGCGGTGTAGGTGGCGAGCGGCTCCGCGCCCTCCAGGCCTATCAGGTCGCTCCACAGGTCGCACTCGAAGGCGCCGCGTCCGGGCACGTTGATGTGGTTCCTCTGCTCCGGAGCGTACGCGTCGAAGTCCTCGACGCGCAGCCCCAGTAGTTCACGGAGCTGTGCGGGGTAGCCTCCGAGGCGGACGTGGTCGTTCCGGTCGACTGTGCCGCTGAAGAAGGACATCACGAGCGCGCCGCCGTCCGAGACGAACCCTCCGAGCCGCTCGCCCGCGTCGTCCGGAGTCATGTACAGGTTGGGCACGAGCGCGATCCGGTATCCCGAGAGGTCGGCGTCGGGCCGGACGAAGTCCACCGCGATGTTCGCCTCGAACAGCGGGCGGTAGTAGGCCATCGCCTGCTCGAGCATCCGCACGTCCGCCGATGGCCTGGAGTCGAGCTCGAGCCCCCACCAGCTCTCCCAGTCGAACACGATGGCGACCGATGCCGGGGTGCGGGCGCCGAGGAGCGCGTCGAGCCTGCCGAGCTCAGAGCCGAGCTGCCTCACCTCCTCCCACGTGCGCGAACTCTCCGTGCCGACGTGGGGCACCATCGCGCCGTGGAACTTCTCCGCACCCGCTCTCGACGCCCTCCACTGGAAGAACATCACGCCGTCCGCCCCACGGGCGACCGCCTGGTAGCTCCACAGGCGCATCTGCCCCGGCCGCTTCAGCGCGTTGCGCCGTCGCCAGTTCACCTTGCTCGGGGTCTGCTCCATCAGCACCCAGGGTCTGCCTCCTCCGAGCGAGCGCATCAGGTCGTAGCTCATCGCCGCGCCGACGTGGGCCTCCGGGTCGGAGGGGTCGGGGTAGGAGTCGTCCGCGACCACATCCTCGCGCTCAGCCCATTTCCAGTAGTCGAGCGGCTTGAAGAATCCCATGAAGTTCGTCGAGACCGGCACGCCCGGCGTGATCTCCCGAAGTATCCGCGCCTCCATCTCGAAGCACTCGAGCAGGGCATCGGAGGAGAACCGGCGGAAGTCGAGCTGCTGGGTGGGGTTCGGGAAGGTGGGCGTGGCGCGCGGCGGGTTGACCTCGTCCCAGTCGGAGTAGTGCTGAGCCCAGAAGGCGGTGCCCCAGGCGTCGTTGAGGGCTTCGAGCGAGCCGTACCTAGCTCTGAGCCACTCGCGGAAGTGCCGCGCCGAGGTGTCGCAGTAGCACTCGGGCACGTGGCACCCGTACTCGTTGTTCACGTGCCACATCACGAGCGCCGGGTGGTCGCGGTAGCGCTCGGCGAGGCGCCGCACGAGCGAGGCCGCAGCTTTCCGGTACTCCGAGCTGCTCGGGCAGTAGTGCTGCCTGGAGCCCGGCCAGAGCCTCACGCCCTCGCGCGTCACGGGCAGCGACTCGGGGTGGAGCTTCGCGAGCCATGGCGGGGGCGAGGCGGTCGCCGTCGCCAGGTCCACCTTGACACCGTGGGCGTCGAGCAGGTCCACCACCCTGTCGAGCCAGTCGAAGTCGTACTCTCCAGGTCGGGGCTCGAGGCGTGCCCAGGAGAAGATCGCGAGCGAGACGAGGTTCACTCCCGCCTCCTGCATCAGCCTGGCGTCCTCCTCCCAGACCTCCTCGGGCCACTGGTCGGGGTTGTAGTCTCCGCCGTAGAACACGTGGGGCAGCCTGTCGGTGATCACGGTGTCCTCCTTCCGAGCCCGTATTCTACGCGAACCGAGCCCGGTGGTCCACGTGAGAAAAGGTCAGCCGACCCGGGGCAGGACGGGTCGGCTGACCACAGTAGGAGGGATGCCCCGTAAGGGCATCGGGCTGGTAATCGTGTCTGGCTCAGGGAGCTCCCAGATCCTCCTCCGATCCCGAGGCGCCCTCGTCGGAGGAGCTGTCGTCCTCGACCTCGTCGGCGTCGTGCCCCGGTCCCTCGTGCCGGACTCCGGTGCTCGTGCCCGCGGACGCGTATCCAGGGCTCTCCTCGGGCGTGCCGAAGCCCTCGTGCTGCTCCTCCTCGTACCTCCCGGCGTACTGCTCTGGCGAGTCGCGCTCCTCCCCTTCCCGGGAGTACACGCCCGAGTCCTCCGTGCGCTCGGAGGACTCGCTCCGATCCTTGGCGTCTCGCCGGAGGTCGGTATGCCGATCAGACAAGAGTCACCTCCTTGTGTACGTGATGCTCTAATCGCATGTTCGGTGCCTCCGAACCCAGAGTCGCGCTTCCTTGCGAAGAATCTGGAGCGCACCGCGGCCCGCGTTGTGCGATTCATCCGCTACCACGCCTCCTCTCAGGGGCGAATCGAGGGTGTCGCTATGAGTGGCGCAAGATATCGGACGAGCTACGGCCTGGTGCGGGCGCTGGCGGCGCTGCTGTTGATCTTGGCGGCGCTCGCGGCGTGCGGCCCGGGAGGCCAGAGCTCGCAGGTAACGCCCGGACCCACGGCCAGCGTGCGCGCGAAGGTGGTGAAGGCGGGGAACGGCGCGACGGTCGTGCTAGTGCCCGTGTACATCAACGGCAAGGGGCCGTTCACCTTTGGTCTGGACACGGGCGCCTCGACCTCGCTCGTGAACCTCGCGCTCGCGAGGAAGCTGCACCTGCCGACCACCGGAGCCTCGCGCCGGGAGTCGGGCGTCAACTGCGCCACCACCGTCTACGGCGTGACGCTCGAGCATTGGCGCGTCGGCAGCACGTCGCTCCCTCCTGTGAAGGCGGGGAGCACGCGGCTGGCGCCCTCGAACCAGAGGGGCGGGCTCGAGGGCCTGCTGGGGTCGGACGTGCTGAGCAGGCTGGGGCGGGTGACGGTGAACTACTCCCGGCAGGAGGTGACGCTTCGCTCCAGGGCCGGGGGGTCGGGATGGCGCAAGGTGCCGATCAAGGTGGTCCGCGGCAACGGGGGCGCGACGCTCGCGTTCCTGCCCGTGTACATCCACGACACCGGCCCGTACGCGTTCGTGCTCGATACCGGCGCGTCGCAGTCGCTCGTGGACTCCCGCCTCGTCCGCAAGCTGCACGTGCACCAGCTGCGGCGCACCGAGCGCCTGTCGGGCGTGAGCTGCACCACCGTGGTGCACCTGGCGAGGATCAGCGACTGGCGCGCGGGGAAGGTCTCGCTGCCCACGACGCTCGTGACGAGCAAGAGTCTGCGGACGTCCGGCACGAGCAAGCTTGACGGCCTGGTGGGGTCCGACGTGTACAGCCGGTTCGGCGAGATCACGATAGACTACGCGCACCAGGAACTGCTGATCCACGGCGCCGGATAGGGCTCGACCCAGCACCGCACCGGGCCACTGTTCGCCAGTGCGTGGTCGGGTGCTACGTCAGCTCGAGCTCGGCGAGCAGCGGGTAGTGGTCGCTGGGGTACAGCGCGCCCTCGTGGTCGCGCAGGATCTCGCAGCTCCTCGCGCGCAGCCCGTGCGCACCGTCGAGGGTGAGGATCCAGTCGATCCGCGCGGTGGCGTCCGGCTTCCGGCTGACGAACTCCTCGACTCGGAAGCCGTGAAACGTGTTCGAGCGCTCGGCGTCGTGGCTGCCGGAGGCGAGGTAGACGTCCCTGAAGCCCGCATCCACGAAGTTGCGGTACGTGGGGGAGCCCGGCTCGCAGTTGAAGTCGCCCGTCAGGATCACAGGCACGCCCTCCGGCCGGAGCTCGCGCAGCCGCTCGGCGATCAGCCTGCTGCCCTCGACCCGCGCGAGCTCGCTCACGTGGTCGAGGTGGGTGTTCAGGAAGAGGAGCTCGATATCGGTGCCCGCGCAGCGAAAGCGAGCCCAGTGCGCGGAGCGGATGCAGGCGGTGTTCCAGTCGGCCGAGTGCCGGTCCCAGGTCCGGCTGATCCAGAAGCCGCCCGAGTCGAGCAGCTCCAGTCGCGAGGTGCGCCACAGGATGGCCATGTACTCGTGCGGCTCGGAATTGTTCGCCTTAGGCCCCATCATCAGCCCGTATTCGGGGAAGCGTCCCTCGTACGACTCGCGGTTGCCCTGCTGGAACTCCTGGAGCCCCACGAGATCGGGGGCGTGCTTCCTGACGGTCCGCACGTTCAGGTCGGCCCTGTGCTCCCAGGAGTTCTCGCCGTCCTCGAAGCCTGCGCCGCGGACGTTGAAGCTCATCACCTTCAGCTCGAACATCTCCCCTCCGCTCCCTACGGGCTGTCCGCCGTCCTCTCGCGTAGCGCGCGGGCCAGCTCTCGAAACACCCCGGCCTCCGGTGAGCTCGACGCGGTGTCCAGCACGGGAGAGCTCCGTGTGATCCGGCCACCGATAGAGGGGGACAAGGGCAGCCGTCCGAGCACCTCCACGCGCCGGCCGTCGAGCACCCACTCGCGCTCGGTGCGCTGAAACACCTCGATCGGCTCTCCGCAGTGCGGGCAGGTCATCCCGCTCATGTTCTCGACGACCCCGAGCACCCGCACGCCCTCCTGCTCGAAGGCGAGCAGCGAGCGGCCGGTGTCGAGGAGGGAGAGGTCCTGAGGCGTCGTGACGAGCACCACGCCGTCGAGCTCGACCGTGCGCGCGATCGTCTGCTGGGGCTCGAGTGTGCCGGGCGGCGTGTCGACCAGCAGGTAGTCGAGCTCTCCCCAGATCACGTCGCGCATCGTCTGCACCGCCAGGAGCCCCACGGCGCTCGCCCTGACGACGTCGCTCTCGGCGACGAGGAGGCCGACGGACATGAATCTGACGCCGAAGCGATCGAGCGGCGGGATGTACGGCTCGGTGTCCCTGCGGCCGAGTGCGAGGGTGAGCTTGCGCGACTGCTCGGGTGGGATGCCGGCTATCCCGAGCATGAGCGGGACGTCCGGCCCGTGCACGTCCGCATCGAACACGCCCACGCGGGCTCCATCGGACGCGAGCGCGAGCGCGAGGTTGATCGTGACGGTCGTCTTGCCGACGCCTCCCTTGCCGCTCGCGACCAGGACGACGTGGGAGACGCCCTCTACGCGCTCCCTCACGCCGCCTCCGGAGAGCGCTCGCGGGCAGGCGGGGTGGAGGCCACGAGTGAGGGGCACAAAGGAGCCTGGAGGGTACAAACTGAACCAGGCGTGGAGAGAAGTGAGTAGGAACCCTGGGGAACCCAGTTTGTATCATCCAGGCGGTGCCGAAGGGGAGATTCGAACTCCCACGAGCCAATGCTCACTACGCCCTGAACGTAGCGCGTCTGCCAGTTCCGCCACTTCGGCCTGGTGGAGATGAGGGGATTCGAACCCCTGACCTCAACGCTGCCAGCGTCGCGCTCTCCCAACTGAGCTACATCCCCTCACTCAGACAAGGAAGTATATCACAGGCCCAGAGGCTTGGCAACGGCCAGCTGCCGCTGACATCCGCTCGAGCGGGAGATGTTCCGTGGACATCTCCTGCCGCTCGTGCTAACCTGAGGGCCGGAGGCTACCGGCACACCCCGCCCGCTCGCCCTGCTGCGAGGCGTCCTCGGGCCCGTGGCGGTCGGGAGAGCGTGCCGGTGCACCGACGAGCCTTGCAGTAGGAGAGGTGTCGTGGAGACCATCAGGCTGGCCCTCGTCGGCTGCGGGAGCCACGGGATGAGCCTCGGCAGGCGCTTTGCCGGGATACCCGGCGTGCGGGTGACCGTGACCCCCGACACGGACTTCGACCGCGCCGAGGCGGCGGCGAGGGAGCTGGGCGCCCGTCCCGAGTACGACCCTGTATCCGCCTGCGCCTCTGCCGACGCCGACGCGGTGGTGATCGCCACCCCGAACTTCACGCACCGTGCGCTCGCCGAGGCCGCGGTCTCCGAGGGCAAGCACGTCTTCTGCGAGAAGCCGATGGCGCTCAGCGTCGAGGACTGCGACGCGATGATCGCCGCCTCGCATCGGGCGGGCGTGAGGCTCATGGTGGGCCACATGCAGAGGCTGTTCCCCCTGCTCGCGGAGGTGCGGCACTCGGTCCATAGCGGCGCGCTCGGCGAGCCCGTGGCGGTGAGCGTAACCAGGCGCGATTACCTCGTTCGTCCTCCCGGATGGCTGCGCGAGCGCGAGAAGGTCGGCGGCGTGCTCTTCCAGAGCAGTGTCCACGAGATAGACTGGCTGCGCTCGGTGTTCGGCGACGTGGCGAGGGTGTACGCGCAGGCCGCTCCGCAGCACATACAGACGTACCTCGACTTCCCCGACACCGTGTTCCTGACCCTCGGCTTCTCGGACGGCACGCTCGGGGCGCTCCAGGCGTGCATGAGCGACCACGTGGAGGCTTACTCGGGCCAGATCAACGGCACCGAGGCCAGCCTGCACTTCGATCTCCACCGCGGTGAGATCACGCTCGGCAGAGACCCGGACGACCGAAGGACGATCACGGTGCCCGACGGATCGCTGAGCACGGCGTACGGCCCGGCGGGCACGGAGATCGTGGAGAGCTTCGTGGGCTGGCTGCGCGAGGACGTGCCGCCGCCCGTGACGGCCTGGGACGGACGGCAGGCGGTGGCGGTGGCCTGCGCGGCCGAGCGCTCGCTCGAGACGGGCCGTCCGGAGCAGGTGGAGAGCGAGCTCGCATGACCTCGTCACCAGCCAGCTCGCGCACGGAGGTGCGCCAGGTATGCTCCGAGCCCGAGCTGCGCGAGGCTTACGACCTCCTGCAACGTGAGCTCGAGCTCGGCGAGAACCACCATCGCGCACTCGACTACTACCTCGAGCGCCTCGACCAGTCGCCCGAGCTGATGATCGTCGCGCTCTCGGAGGGACGGGTGATAGGGGCGCTGTTCGGCAGCACCCAGGGAGACCACGTCCTCATAGGCGAGGTCGCCGTGGCGTCAGCGTGGCGGGGCAGGGGCATCGGCTCGAGGATGCTAGCGGAGCTGGAGGCGAACGCGCGGAGGCTCGGCCAGCACCGGCTGCTGCTCGGGAGCCTGGAGGATGCCACCGGGTTCTACCTCGGCCGCGGCTTCGAGCCGCTGCTGTTCCTGTTCGTCGCTGGCGAGGACCACGGGCGGCGGCTGACTCGCGTCCTCGACCTCCTGCTGGCAGGGCGAGAGGTGCTGTGGAGGCAGGACGGCGAGGCGGACAGCCGGGCGATCGTGTCGCTCGACGGTCTCGACGAGGAGCTCCGCGTCCGGGTCGAGGCCGAGCTAGGCGAGGGCAGCGCGGGATACCTCTTCAGGAAGGACATCTGACACAATCGGATGAGGCATAGCACAGGAGAAGTCATCGTTGGCTGACACTATCGGCGCGGGCATCATAGGGATCGGGAGGACTGCCGGGGCCGTGGCGGCGGCGCGCGGAGCCGCGCCGGGGCTCGAGCTACGGGCGGTCGCCGAGGTGGACGAGGAGAAGGGCGGGGCCTTCGCGGACGAGTGGGGCGTCGCCCTCCACCGCGACTACGAGGAGCTGATGGCGCGAGAGGACGTGGGAGCGGTGTTCGTGCTCCTGCCACACTTCCTGCACCACCCCGTCGGGATGGCCGCGCTCGGGGTGGGGAAGCACGTGTTCGTGGAGAAGCCGATGGCGATGAGCGTCGCAGAGTGTACCGCGCTCGTGGACGAGGCGCGGGCGCGCGGGCTCGGCCTCATGGTCGGCCACCACTACCACTTCACCGGTCCAACTCGCGCCGCTCGCAGGCTGCTCCAGTCCGGAGAGCTCGGACAGCCGGTGATGGCGATGGACGTGTGGCACAAGCCCTTCTTCGGGGAGAGGCGCCCGCCATGGTTCCTCGACGCCTCGAAGGGAGGCGGGGCGTGGCCGATGAACGCCTCGCACATGATAGACAGGCTCGTGTGGAGCACGGGCCGGCGCGTGGTGTCGGCGACGGCTCAGGTGGGCAGCCCCATATTCGGGCTCTCCGCGACCGACAGCGGCATCGCCTTCCTGAGGTTCGAGGACGGGTTCAGTGCCGCGATCTGCCACGGCGCCTATCGGGAGGGAGTCCCCAGGTTCGAGACCGAGCTCACCTGCACCGACGCGATGCTGCGCATCACGGACCGCGAGGTCGCTGTGGGCAGGGGAGGCAGGTACGAGCCCGTGGAGGTCGAGCATCTGAACGCCCAGGCAGAGCAGATCGCGGCGTTCGCGAGGGCGCTCGCGTCGGGCTCGGAGATGCCCATCACGGGCGAGTACGGGCGCGAGGTGGTGGCTGTGCTCCAGGCCACCGAGGAATCGGCACGGCTCGGTCGCGAGGTGCGGGTGGCGGAGGTGCTCGGCGCGGAGGCGAAGCAGCACGAGCTCGAGACGCGGGCCAGCGCGGAGAGGATGAGCGCGAGATGAGCCCACGGGACCTGCGCGAGCGGCTGCACGGCCTGCTCTCATTCCCCGTCACGCCGATGACCGGTTCAGGCGACGTGGACGTGCCACGTTTCCGCGAACACCTGCGCTACCTCGTCGAGCACCGACCGGCCGCGCTGTTCGTGTGCGGCGGCACTGGCGAGTTCTTCTCGCTCACTCTTGCGGAGTACCGCGAGCTCGTCCGAGCCGCCGTCGAGGAGGTGTCCGGCAGGACGCCGGTGGTCGCCGGCATCGGTCACGGGACTCGGATCGCGATCGAGTACGCGCGGGCGGCCGAGGACGCCGGGGCCGACGCGGCGCTCGTGCTCCCTCCGTACCTCGTGGTCCCCGAGCAGCAGGGGCTGTACGAGCACTACCGCGCGATCGCGGACTCCACCTCCCTCGCCGTGATCCTCTATCAGCGCGACAACGTCGTGTTCAGTCCAGAGACCGTGCACAGGCTGTCGGAGCTACCGAACGTGATCGGCCTCAAGGATGGGTACGGCAACCTCGAGCTCCTGCTCAGGATTCGCCTTGCCACCGGCGACGACTTCCTGCTCCTCAACGGCATGCCCACTGCCGAGCTCTCGGCGCCCGCGTTCTCGGGAGTCGGCATCACCGACTACTCCTCCGCGGTGTTCAACTTCGTGCCCGAGATAGCCACGGCGTTCTACGAGGCGATGATCGGGGAGGACCGCGGGCGGGCGTGGGAGCTGCTCGAGGGCTTCTACAAGCCCTTCGCCGAGATACGCGACCGCAGGCGAGGCTACGCGGTGTCGCTCATAAAGGCGGGCGTAGGCATCAGGCAGGGATCGGTCGGGCCCGCCCGGCCCCCGATCGTGGACCCGACCGACGAGGAGCGCGAGGAGCTGGCCCGCGTGATCGAGCGGGGGCTGGCGCTGGTGGGGGCGCGCGTGTGAGACCCGTGGTCGTCGCGGAGGGGCTCGAGTTCCCCGAGGGGCCAACGTTCGATCCCACAGGCAACCTGTACATCGTCAACCTCGCGGGAGGCTACGTCACCCGCATCGCTCCGGACGGGATCGAGCGCAGGTGGGCCGAGACCGGCGGCAGGCCGAACGGCGCGGCGTGGGACCACCGCCGGGACGCCCTGACGGTCTGCGACGCGGGCCGGAGGGAGGTGCTCTCGATAAGCCGGGAGCGCGAGATCGTCGTGCTCGCCCGGGAGTGCGACGGCTGCCCGCTCGCGGGCCCGAACGACTGCTGCTACGACGCACAAAACAACCTGTACTTCACCGACCCCCTGGGCTCGAGCCTCGAGCGGCGCACGGGCCGGGTGCTGTTCATGACCCCGGGCGGCGAGGTCTCGGTGTTCGACGAGGGCTATGCTTTCTCGAACGGCATCGCGTTCGGGCCCGACGGCCGCCTGTACGTGGCGGAGAGCCGCACTCGTCGCATCTGGCGCTACGCGCTCGACTCGCCCGGCCGCTACCGCTCCAAGGAGCTGCACACGGAGCTCACGGGGGAGCGCGGGCCGGACGGCATGGCGTTCGACGCCGAGGGCAACCTGTACATCGCGCACATCGGCAAGGGCTGCGTGGCGGTCGTGAGCCCCGAGGGGACGGTCTTCGAGGAGCTCCCTGTCGGAGGGCGCGAGCCCACGAACGTCGCGTTCGGCGGCCCCGGGAACGACGATCTGTACGTTACCGAGGCCGAGACCAGGCGCGTCTACCGACTGCCCCTCGGCAGGAAAGGGCTGCTGACTCCGTAGGACACCGCATCCTGATCGCCGGGATCCGGGAGCCCACCGCGTGGCACGGCTCTCCGTATCCTAGAATGTGTACCGGTGTCGGCTGTGCTCGCCGGCAGGATGGGCAGAGCCCTTCGCTCGTCGGTGCTCGGCGAAGGGCTCGGTACAGCATCGGGCTGGAGGCGCCTCCAGCCAGCCTCGACGGCCGCGGCTCAGCTGTGCTCCTCAGGGTTGACCCAGTAGTACGCCTCCGGATCGTAGGCTCCTGGGCACGGGAACACCCAGGTGTTCACGTAGCCGTGCTGCGGCAGCTGCTCGCGCGTCGGCACGTTCCGCATGTCCTCGTGCACCAGCTCGAGCTGCGGGTAGTTCGCGACCACACCCATGAAGAACGGGCCGTACCCGATGTGCACCTTCATGATGTCCCACACGAGCTTCGTGCGCCCCATGAAAGTGGTGTCGAGCTTCGCCTTGTCGTACAGCTTCCAGAGCTTCTCGACCGGCCCACCCTTCTCGGGCGCCAGCCGTGGCGGGTGGCGCTTCCAGGGGTTGACGTTCTTCTCCTCGTTCTGCTTCGGCGTGCCGCGGTACGTGTAGTACACGCCCTCGAGCGGCGCCCATCGCGATGCCTCGGACGGCACGAGCCAGGTGGCGTTGATCAGGCTGTTCGGCCCGTCGCTGGCCTCCCACGCGGTCTTGCTCATGCTCCTGCCCGACTCCCACAGGTCCTCACGGCTGGTGGGGGTCATCGGGTTCGACTTCGCGTTGAGCCCCACCGCCTGCCAGTTCTTCGAGAGCAAGGCGTTCTTCTGGATGTGCTCGTTGCTCGTGCCAGAGGGGTAGTCGAGGGTGATCGCGAGCTTCGAGCCGTCCGGGAATTCGCGCCAGCCGTCGCCGTTCACATCCTTCAGCCCCAGCTCGTCGAGCATCTGCTTCGTCTTCGCAGGGTTGTACTCGATGTAGCTGTCGCGCCACTGCGTATAGACCTGCGGCCCCTGGCCGACGTGGTACTCGATGGACTTCGGGCTCATCGTGCCGGTCGTGGCCTCTCCCTGATTGAAGTAGATGGTCTTGCGGGCGGTGGCACGGTCGAACGCGTGGGAGAGCGCCTGCCGGAACTTGGGGTTGCGGAACAGCTTGCGGTACTTCGGATCGTAGTAGTCGTAGTTGAAGAAGAAGATCGAGCCCGTGCCCGAGCCGGAGTCCCAGTACAGGATGTTCAGTTTGTTGCGGGCGTGCGAGCTCTTGATCGTGGCGACGTCCGCGAGGGTCAGTCCGACGAACGCCCCGTGCACGTAGTTCGCCTTCCCCTGCTGGATGTTCAGCCTCATCACCTGCGGGTCCTGGATGTTCGTCTGAGTGATGCTGTCTATGAACGGCAGCTGGCTCCCCCAGGGGTCTATCGCATAGTAGTAGGGGTTGCGGACCCAGGTTGAGTACTGGCCCTTCTTGTACTTCTGGAGCATCCAGCCGGTGAGGGTCGGGCAGTCGGGGTTGGTGGCGAAGTCCACCTTCGCGAAGTACGTGTCGACCCACTTCTTCTTGTTGAGCTTCTTGTTGTACTTCAGGTGGAACTGCTTCAGGTAGTGCTTCGGCTCGAGCCACCTGGCCGGACTGATGCCGTTCCCCACCCACGAAGCCATGAAGTCGGGCAGGAGGGGTGCGGGGGCATCGAAGCTGACCTCGAGGGTGTGATCGTCCACCTTCTTGAAGTTGGCGAGGCTGCCGTTGCCCGCCCTGCAGTAGTCGGGAGGCGTCTGGGCCATCGGCGGGTACATCACCTCGTCCTCCCACCAGAACAGCACATCGTCGGTGGACACCGGCGTGCCGTCGGACCACTTCAGCCCCTTGCGGAAGTTGAAGGTCCAGGAGGACAGGTCGGGCTTGTTGGGCTTCCAGCTCTCGATGAGGCCGGGGCCGAGCTCGAGGCCGTCCTTCAGGAAGCGCAGGGGCGCGTATCCGTACATGGACTCGCGCACGAGGTGGGTCGTGCTCCAGTCCGAGGTGTCGGAGCACACCCAGCTCATCGTGCCACCGTGCTTGCCCTGCGTGAGCCAGTCGTGGGGCACGACGTAGGGGTTCTCGGGCAGGCGCTGCTCGACCGGCGGCAGCTTCCCCTGCCTGACGAGGTCGGCCAGCATCGGAGCTTCCTTATACTTCCCGCTGTACGTCTTGGGAGTAGCCACCGTCTGGATGCCGGACTGCTTGCCCGACGGCGACGTCGTCGCGGCCGGGGTCTGGCCGGTCGGGGGCGCGGCGGATGTGGGCTGAGAAACGGGCTGTGTCGCGGCAGCGGTCGTCTTCGCCACCGGTGTGCCGCTCTTCGACGAGCTGGTGCTCTTGTTGGCTCCGCACGCGACCACGGCGGTCGCCGCCGCCGCCAGCGCGGAGGTGCGCAGAAACTCGCGCCTGTTCAATCTCTCCTGCATGAGGGTCTTGTCCTCCATTTGCATGCGATGTTTGGCGTACCGACCAAGGATGCGGTAGGGTCTTCGTCCATCACCTCCTCCCGGGCGGATGCGAGGGCGGGGAGGCCCTGCGCGCTCGCAGCGAGGCGCCGGGGTTCGAGAGGACGCGCTCGTACACGGTCGCCACGCCCCCCATCACCGCCGCGTCCGGGCCGTAGCCTGCCACGAGCAGCTTCGCCGACTCCGCGGGCCAGCGCAGCGCCCGCTCGGTCACGACGCGCTCCACCACCGGCATCACGAACTCGCCCGCGAGGCTCAGGATGCCTCCGAGCACCACTACCTCGGGGTTCAGCAGGTTCACGAGGTTCGCGATGCCGATGCCCAGCCACTCGGCGGTCTCGCGGAGCGCGCGACGGCAGACCTCGTCCCCGGCACGCGCGGCCTCGACGACCTGGGGTATCGTCAGGTCCTCCATCTCGCCGCGCGCGAGGTCCGCGACGAGCGAGCCCGCGCCCGAGCTCACCAGCTCCCTCACTCGGCGCAGCACCGCGTTCTGGCTCACGAGCGTCTCCCAGCAGCCCCGGTTGCCGCAGTTGCACCTCGCGCCATCGGGGAGCATCGTCATGTGCCCCATCTCCCCCGTAACGCCCGCGGCTCCGGACATGAGCTGGCCGTCGAGCACGATGCCCCCGCCGAGCCCTACTCCCGCACTCACGTAGAGCACGCTCCTCGCTCCCCGCGCGACCCCGAAGCAGGTCTCGCCGAGCGCGGCCATGTTCGCCTCGTTGTCCACGTAGATCGGGAAGTCGAGCTCCGCCTCGAAGGCCTCGCGCAGAGGCACGTCCTGCCAGCCGAGGTTCGGCGCGAACAGGACACGACCTGAGGACACGTCCACGAGCCCGGCCACCCCGACCCCCGCGCCGAGCACGCGCGGAAAGCTCCCGGAGACCCGAGCCAGCGCCTCGCGCACCATCCCGATCGCTCTCGGGATGACCACCTCCTGGGAGCGGCAGGCGCGGGTGTTCTCCTCTCCCCTCCACAGGACGCTCGCGGCGAAATCGGTGGCGATGACCGAGACGAAGCCCACGCCTATCTCGACTCCGAAGATGCAGCCGGCTGCGGGATTGAGCTCGAGGAGCACGCCGGGACGGCCGACCCTCGCGGCCTTCGGGAAGCCGGACTCGATGACGAGCCCCGCGCCTATCAGCTCCTCGACGAGGCTGGAGACGGTGGCCTTGTTGAGCCCGGTGAGCGAAGCGAGCGAGGCGCGCGATATGGGCGACCTCTCGCGCAGAGCCCTGAGCACGACCGTGAGGTTGATCTCGCGCACGAGCGCCTGGTCGCCCGTCCTCGCCCTGGCCACGCCCCCCCCTCCTTAGTTTGGATACTCGACAAACTAATCGAGTCGAATGATACTCCTAACGAGCGCGCAAGTCAATGTCCTATACGAGCCGGCTCCGGCGGGCTTCTCGCGCTGTGGCCGCGAGAGCCCCGATTCCCGAGGCCCTTCCGAGTCGCCCCAGAGCAGAGCGCGCGAGAGCACGGCCGCGGCAGCTCGAGCAGGGCGCCGTGGTCGGCGGGCATTCCGTCTTGCGAGCGCAACAACGTGGCGCACGAACGCCACCGGATGGAGCGGCACGGCTCCCTCAGGCCGAGCGCGCCGGCTTCCTCGCCCTGATCACGACCTTCTCGTCGGCGTACGAGAGCACGCGCCCCTCGGAGCTGACCTGTATCCTGAGCGCCTCGCGCGCCCGCGGGGTCGCCTCCAGGAACAGCCTCTCCACCCGCCGCCGGGCCTCGGCGGACGCGTGGGAGCGGGAGAGCCACTGCTCGAGCCCGTGCGTCTTTGGGAAGAGCCTCTCCTCCTCGACCTCCAGCCCTGCCTCGCCGATGACCCGGCACCACTCGGACGCCGGGAGCGAGCGGTTGTGCGTTGCGTCCCTGACCCTCTCGACCAGGTTCAGGAACCGAGCGAGCTCGGGATCCTCGGGCGCGGAGTTGTCCTCGAGGAGGAACAGGCCGCCGGGGCGCAGGACCCGCGCGGCCTCGGCCACGAATCTGGGCACGTCGTCGAAGTGGTGGGGCGCGATGCGGCACGAGACGGCGTCGAAGCTTTCGTCGTCGAAGGGCAGGGCCTCGGCGTCCGCGACCCGGAACTCCACGTTCCCCGCCCCTCTGCTCCGAGCGTGCTCCCGCGCCGCCTCCAGCATCTCCTCCGTGAGGTCGGTCGCCACCACTCGGCCATAGACGCCTGCGAGCGCGAGCGCGGTGTGCCCACCGCCCGTTGCCACGTCGAGCGCGACCTTCTCCGGACCGCCCTCTGCCCAGGCGACGAGCTGAGCCAGGTCGTCGCCCCCCGCGTGCGTCGGAGACTCCACGTAGTCGGCGGCCGCGCGCCCGAACTGCTCCCTCACCCTCCCCTTGTGGTTCGCGAGGTCCACCCCGATCCCCCTTCCTGCCGTGTCGTCGAGTGCAGTGTACCAGCCGGACGAGGTGGTATACTCGGCGACCGACGAGGAGCAGGCATTGGCGGTAACACGATCCGACATCGAACAGGGGCTGCGGGCGCTCGGGCTCGATGGCTCATCCTCGGTGATCGTCCACTCCTCGCTGCGCTCCTTCGGCTGGGTGGAGGGCGGTGCCGGGGCCGTGTGCGGGGCGCTCGTCTCGGTATGCGGCACCGTGATGGTGCCCGCAGCGAGCTGGGACCTCACGGGAGTGCCCGCACCTCCTGGCCTGGTGAGGCCGAACAACGCCTGCCGCAACGCGGCGTCCTGGGAGGAGTTCGATCGGGAGCTGGCCCGCGCGGTCCCGTTCTCCGACGATCTGCCCGTGGACCGCGAGCTCGGCAGGATCCCCGAGACGATGCGCCCGATGTATCCGCATCGGCGGAGCCCTCACCCCCTGCACTCTTACCTCGCCGTGGGCAGGCGGGCGGACCACCTGATCGGCGCGCACAGGCTGGACCGCCCGCTTGCTCCCCTCGAGGCGCTGGAGGCGATGGACGGAGACGTCCTGCTACTGGGGGTAGATCACACCAGGAACACCGCGATCCACCTGGCGGAGCAGCGCCTCGGCCGCTCGCGCTTCTTCCGGTACGCGAAGGCCGCCGAGGGGGTGTGGATGGAGCTCCCGAACATACCGGGCGAGAGCGAGGGCTTCGACCGCATCGAGCCGGAGCTGGCGCCGCTCACTCGCGAGGTGCAGATAGGCGAGTGCCGGGCGAGAAGGGTGGCGGTGCGAGAGGTGATCGAGGCGGCCACACGGCTGATCCTCGCCGATCCCGCGGCCCTGCTCTCGGAGGACCGCGACCCCGACAGCCGGGCGGAGGCGGCGCTTCGCCAGCGGCTCGAGCGGCTGACACACGAGTCATCCGACAAGGCGTAGCCGAGGGCTCCGGCGAGCACGGCCTTCTCCGAGCGCCCACGCTATCGGGTACGGAATCCGGGCGCTCACTGCATCATGCCGAGGTCCCCCCCACTGTCATTCTGAGGCCCGAAGGGCCGAAGAATCCCTACATACCTTCGGGGCACACCCCTTCCAGATCCTTCGCCGAGTTTACCCTTGAGCGCAGCGAAGGGGCTCAGGATGACAGCGGGCAGGTGTTGCCCCGGAACTGATAGGGCGCTTCTCTACAGCCGTTTCCGTTCTACTGCGCGGGCTCGTGGCCCTCGAGCGTGGGCACCGAGCTCGTCAGCTGTATCTGCTCGCGCCACGAGTATTGGGGCTCGTAGCCTAGCATTCGGCGCGCCTTCCCGATCGAGAGCAGTGTCTCGTGCTCGCCGATCTCCTGCCTCATCTCGACGCCAGGATACACCTCGGCCATCAGCTCGAGGCTTGGCCGGTTCATCACCGTGTCGGCCGCGGCGATGATGAACACCTCTGCGCCGCAGATGTCCGCCTCGAGCCCGAGCCTCGAGCTCTGCGCCGCGTCGCGCGCGTCCACGTAACCCCACAGGTTCCACTTCCGCAGGCCGGGGTCGTCCCAGTACTCGGGAAAGCGCGTGTAGTCCTCGGGCTCCATGATGTTCGAGAACCTGAGCCCCACGAACGGGATGCCGGACCAGCGGCTGAACTGGCGCGCCATCTCCTCCGATATCACCTTCGAGAGGGCGTAGCTCGACTCGGGATACAGGGGGTGCTCCTCGTCAATCGGCGCGTAGGCGGGACTCTCCCGCTCGAACGGCAGGCCGAGCGTGGTCTCGCTCGAGGCCCACACCACGCGTCCGAGCCCGAGCATCGTCGCCGCGCTGAACACGTTGTACGTGCTCAGGGTGTTGTTGCGGAAGGTCGTCTCCTCCGTCCGAATGCCGGGCGCCGGGATGGCCGCGAGGTGTACCACGGCGTCCGTGCCGCGCAGCACCTCGATCGCCTGTCCCAGGTCCGTCAGATCGGCTTGCAGGGCGGGGCACGGGGAGTGCTCCGGCGGCACGAGGTCCACGCTCAGTACCTCATAGCCGTGGTCCAGCAGCTCCCGCACGACTGCCCTTCCCGCCTTGCCCGTGCCCCCCGTAACGACGACCCTTGCCATTCGCGATACGCCTCCTTCGATTCCGTTCGAGGCCATTGTAGCGGCTTGGCCGCACACCGCTCCCGGTTGCTGTATCATGGGCGCGTCGAGCACGAAGGCGAGGGCGTGAGCATGGGCGATTGCGTCAGGGGTGTCGAGGCGCGCAGGCCGGTGGCGATAGTCAGGCTGGACGACCTCTCCGAGGCCGTGAGCCTGAGCCGGGCGCTGCTCGAGGGCGGCATCCGGACGCTCGAGTTCACCCTTACGAACCGCAGGGCACTGACGGCCGTGGAGGAGGTCCGCGGTGCGCTGGGGGATCGGGCGATGGTCGGTGTGGGCACCGTGCTCGACGCCGAGAGCGCGCGGGCCTCGATACTCTCCGGCGCCGAGTTCCTGGTCACGCCCACGCTCCAGCGCGATGTGATCGAGTGCGGGCGGAGGTACGACGTGCCCGTGATGTGCGGCGCGCTCACTCCGACGGAGATCCTCGCGGCGTGGCAGGCGGGAGCCGACTTCGTGAAGGTGTTCCCGGCGCGGGCCGTCGGGCCGTCGTACATCAGGGACGTGCTCGGCCCCCTGCCCTACGTCCGTATGATCCCCACGGGCGGCGTCGGCCTCGACAACTGCCGCGCGTTCCTGGACGCTGGCGCCTACACGGTGGCCGCGGGCGGCAGCCTCGTGGACCGCGGGGTCGTGGCGAACAGGGATTGGAGCGCGATCACCGACCTCGCGTCCCGATACGTCACCGCCTGCCTGGGCGAGTGATACCAACTCCGGGTAATGAGTCTGTCATTCCGAGGCCCCCTACCCCTGTCATTCTGAGGCCCGAAGGGCCGAAGAATCTGTCCGGGAGGCTTTGCCGCGTCCTCCCTCCAGTGGCGGCTCCTGATGACGTTGGATAGATGTCCGCCTGGAATCGGTATGAGCCGGGCGGATAGGGCCCGAGGGGGAAGTGCCCCACCGGCAGTTGCCCGAACCCCGGTCTCATATAATGGCTTAATGGCTGTCGTGCGGAAGGACTACCAGCGAGGGAGGCAGCGATGATCGAGCCGAGGGAGGTGACGAAGGTCGAGGTGCGCCCGGTGTCCTCCACCGAGTCCGACAGGTGGGACGAGTTCGTCTCGGGTAGGCCGAGCGCGAGCCTGCTGCAGAGCTGGGACTGGGGAGAGTTCAGGAGCGGGCACGGCTGGCGCCCCGTCAGGATCGCGGCGTTCCGCGACGGGCAGATCGCGGGCGCGGCGCAGCTCCTCATTCGCTCTGCGTTCGGGGCCTCGATAGCCTACGTGCCACGCGGACCCGTCGTGTCGTTCGCCGAGCCCGAGGTGTACGGGCCCCTCCTGCGCTCTGTCCACAGGATCTCGATCAAGCACCGCGCGATCTTCCTCAAGCTCGAGCCGAATGAGCCCGAGAGCCCCGAGCTCGACCGCACCCTCCTCGGCCTCGGCTTCCGGCGGAGCGACCACACGGTCCAGCCCCGAGCCACCCTCGTCGTCGAGCTCGAGGGCACGGAGGAGGAGCTGCTCTCGCGGATGCGCGGCAAGACCCGCTACGGAGTACGCCGGGCCGAGCGCAGCGGCATCGAGGTGCGCGAGGGCACGACGGAGGAGGATCTGCGGAGCTTCTACGAGCTGATGCTCCTCACGAGTCGGCGCCAGAGCTATCCGGTGCGCTCCCTCGAGTACTACCGCGACGTGCTCGAGCGGTTCAGGCGGAGGGATCGCGGCGCGCTGCTGCTCGCGGAGGCGGACGGCAGAGCGCTGGCGGGGCTGATGACGTTCGTGTGCGGGGACACCGGGGTCTACATGTACTCGGCCTCGAGCGGGGAGAGGAGCCGAGACACCCCCACGTATCTGCTCCAGTGGCGGGCGATGCAGTGGTGCAAGCGCCGTGGATGCTCGAGGTACGACCTGTGGGGGATACCGCTCGCCGCCGCACGGGGCGAGCAGGGTCCCGAGGACGAGGAGGGCGAGCACGGATACTGGGGGGTGTATCGCTACAAGCAGAAGTTCGGCGGCGAGCCGCTCGTCTACGCGGGCGCCTACGACTATCCTTACGTTCGCCCGATGTACTGGGCGTGGTCGCGGCTGAGGAGGGACGGCGAGGAGTAGGAGGTTCCGGGGCGTGATCACCGAGAGGCTCGCGATCGAGGCAGCGTTCCGCCGCGACGCGGTGCCCGATCCCGACTCCTACCCCGTATCGGACAGGGAGGGAGCCGAGGAGGTCCGCCTGCCCCAGAAGGTGCTGCTCGGCGACCGGTCGGACATGGACGACGTCGTGACGGCGATCCACAGGATCCGTCGTGCCTGGGCGTGAGCTGCCTGTTTGTACAGTTTCGGGGCTAGAAGGTCTCACGGGGGTCGAGAGCGCGCTGCAGGCCGTTGCCCACGGCGGTGGCCGCGAGCGCGATCAGCACGATGCCGAGCGTGGGGAGCAGTACGAACACCGGCCCCACGACCGTCTGCTGCCATTCCTGGAACACCAGTCCCGCGAGGCTCAGGGCCGGCGGCCTGATCCCTATCTGGACCTCGCTCAGGAACCCCTCCGCCACGATCACTACCGGCAGCTGATACGACGCCGTCACTAGCACCGTGCTCACGCTGTTCGGCAGGACGTGGCGCCACAGCAGCCGCCACGTGGGCACCCCAACGGAGCGCGCGGCGAGCACGAAGTCCTCCTCCACGACCGCGATCGCACGCCCCCGCACCAGCCTGACCGTCTGCGCCCAGCCGACAGTCGAGAGCACGACCGGCATCATCAGTACGCCGTGCAGCGGGAGGGCGAGCGGGGTCGGCACGAGCATCAGGGCGACGAGCGCGTACGCCAGGAACGACGGCACCGCCTCGGTCACATCCGCGAGGCGCATGATCGCGTTATCCCAGCCCCCTCGGAGCCACGCGGCAAGGAGCCCGAGCGCGGTCCCCACGATCATCAGGAGCAGCACCCCACAGCCGCCGACGAACAGGGTGAGACGAGTGCCATAGATCAGCAAACTGAGCACGTCCCGCCCGTACATGTCGGTGCCCAACCAGTATCTCGGGTCGCTGCCGCTCATCCAGAAGGGCGAAGCGTGCCTGGGAGCCATCACGTCATTCGCCACGGGACCCGGGAAGGGCGCGAGAAGCGGTGCGAGCGCGGCAACCGCACAGAACCCGGCGAGCACAAACAGCCCGAGCAGCGCGGAGGGCTCCCTCGAGAGAGTGCGGACAACACCCCTGAGTGAGCCACGAGGGGGTCTCGGCTTCGCGGAGAGCGCGAGCTCGGATAGCTCGATCTTCCCCGCCGCCATCATCCGACCTCCCGCACTCGCGGATCGGCCAGCGCCCTCGCGATGTCCGCCAGCAGGTTCACACAGACCACGAGCGCGGTGTAGAGGGTGGTCGTGGCGAGGATGAGCGGGAAGTCCTGGGCCCTGATCGCGTCGAACACCATCTTGCCCATCCCCGGGATCTGGAACACCCACTCGACGAGCATGGAACCGGCGAGCAGCAGCGCGAGCGTCTGGCCCATCGCGGCGAGCACCGGCAGGACAGCGTTCCGGAGCACATGACGCCCGACCACCGCCCGGTCGCGCAGCCCCTTCGCCCGCGCGGTGCGCACGTAGTCGGCGAAGAGCACGTCGAGCACGCTCGCGCGGGAGAGAAGCGCGAGGAATCCTCCCGCACTTATCCCGAGCGCAACGCTCGGCAGCACGTAGCTTTGCCAGTCCCCCTCCCACAAGACAGGAAAGAACGGCACGTAGTTGGCGGCGAGCATCAGCATCAGAATGGCCAGCACTATGGCGGGCACCGCGTAGGCGGTGGTGGAGCACACCGACACGAGGTGATCTAGCCAACCGCCGCGGTTGAGGGCCGCGAACAGTCCGAGAGGCATCCCGAGCAACACGGCTATCCCGAACGACGCGGCGCCCAGCCTGGCGGTCACGGGGAAGGTGCTGGCAAAAGCGCTGCCTATCGGATCGCCATCGAACGTGGTGGCGCTCTCCCAGTGGAACGTCACGAGCTCCTTGAGGTACACGCCGTATTGCACGTAGAGTGGGCAGCCTATCTCGTTGGGGACGTACTGCACACCTCCCGGGCACTCGAACTGGTAGATGGGTCCCGCTGGTGGAGGAGGCTGATCGGCCGGTCGCTTCTCCAGAATGAGCTTGAGCTCACCCACCTGGGCCTCGTGCAGCGCCAGGAAAGCGAGCGTGAAGGCGAGCCAGATCGTGGGGATCGCCCAGAGCATCCGCCGCAGCACGAAGGCGAGCATGGAACCACCCTTTCGATCAGCGAGCTGCGTGCATCGGGCAGTATACACCCCACCGCGGGGTTATGATGACGCTTGTCTCTTCCTGGTCACCTCGCGTGGCCGAGCGCGTACAGCTGGCCGGTCCACCACATGTCGTCGAACCTCTGCCTTGCGAGCACCCTGAGCGTCTCCGGATCGAGTCTGTAGACTGAGGTGACCGACCTGGTGCCGCCGTCCACGGGCTCCCACAGGATCCCGTACAGCCACCTTCCGTCTGGTGAGGGCTGGACGTTCTCGAACCGACTACCCTCGAACGCCTGCTGGAGCACACGCCCGCCCGACACGTCCACGATCCTGAGGCCCAGCCCGTGAATGACGTCGCCCTTCTTCGTCAGCCTGCCCTCCTCGCCCCACACGTACAGGAGCCTGCCGTCCGGAGAGTACGTCGCCTGCAGGGCCTGCCCGTTGAAGCCCTTCGCCTCCGCGGTCGCAGGAGCCAGCCCCAGCCACTCCAGTAAGCTCTGCCTCCGGTGGAGCTTCAGGGTCCGGACCGACAGGTCGCTCGTGTTGACGAGCCTCAGCGTCTGATCGTGCCCGTCCACGACCGCGAGCGTGCTTCCGTCCGGGCTGAGCGCAAGTCCCGGCGTCCAGCTCGAGATGACCGGCACGCCGTTCGAGCGGGTGCCCGTCTGCCACGAGTTGTCCCACAGTCCCGGCAGCTTCGTCTCACCGAGCAGCTTGCCCGACGCGAGCTCATAGGAGAACAACACCGGGGTTCCAGACCTCTTCTGGCTGATGACCGATGCCGGGACCCCAAGCTCGTACACCCGACCGTGCCGCCAGTCGACGAGCGCGGCCATGTCGCAGCACTCGTCGTCCGAGAAGTTCGAGCTGAGCGCCTTGCCGGTGGAGGTGTCGACCTGATACCAGAAGTCGCCGTCGGACAAGACGAGCCTCGATCCGTCTGGCGAGACGGATATCAGGTTCCAGTCGCTGAGGTACCAGGACTCCTTCGGGTGGAAGGAAGCCCTTTCCCTGCCCGTGCGGGTCTCGAGCACCCGGATCGTCACGTCTTTGGCCTGCGGACCCGACCCGAAGAAAGGCCGGTAGCTGGTATCCTGCCTCGTGTACTTTGCGATCAGGGTCGAGCCGTCCTCCGAGACCATCACCTGATCCGCGAGGCCGATCTCGACGGACTGCGCGCCCTGGAGCCTCGTGAGTGCCTCTGGACTGATGGGAACGAGCCTTATCGGCCCGCCCTCCCCGGGTGTCTGTTCGGTCACCATCGGTGCGTAGAGGTGCCAGCCGGAGGCTATTGGCGCCATGTGGAGCGGCCTCCGGCCGGGCTCGAGCGTCGGGGTGGGCTTCGGGGGTCGCGTGGGAGCTGGAGTGCTGGTGGGCGCCGGTGCGGGAGTCGCGGTGCGCGCTGCCTCGGGCGCTCGAGCGCGGGTCGGCGTGGGGCTCGGGTGCTGTGCCGCAACGTGCTTCGTCGGGGTCGGGGTGCGTCCCGCGGCGACGTGGCCCGACTGCGGCTGATAGTGGGTCAGCAGCACGATCGCCGCTATCACGCCCGCGAGCACCACCCCCGCG
>CADDYR010000015.1 GCA_902810765.1 Chloroflexota bacterium | reverse complement strand
GGCGGTGGGCGACGCGACGAGCGCGACGATCTCCGCGGTCCTCGGCTTCTCGAGGATGACGTTCTGGTTTGGGGTGGTCGTGTGGCTGCTCATCCGCCTGTTCAGGCCGGAGAAGGAGCAGCGGCAGGCCCTCTACCGCAAGGTGCGCGACGTGACCGGGATCGGGATGTAGGTGTAGGGCCCTCTCGCCGTTAGATCCGGACCTCGAAAGCCGCCACGGAGGCCGGCCTCCGTGGCGGCTACCCGATCCACACCGTCTTGGCGTTCACGAACTCACGGATGCCGAGCTCGCTCAGCTCTCGCCCGTAGCCCGAAGCCTTCACTCCCCCGAACGGCAGCCTCGGGTCCGAGGCGACCATGCCGTTGACGAACACCATCCCGGCCTCGATCTCGTCCACGAACCTCTGCCGCTCGGCCTCGTCACTCGTCCAGACGCTCGCCCCGAGGCCGTACTTGGTGTCGTTGGCGAGGGCGATAGCCTCGTCCAGGTCCTTCACCCGGAACACCGACGCCACCGGGCCGAATATCTCCTCGCAGCGCGCTGGGGCCCCGTCGGGCACCCTCGCGAGCACCGTGGGCTCGTAGTAGAAACCGGGGCGGTCGAGCCGCCTGCCCCCGATGAGCACGCGCGCGCCCATGCGGACCGAGCTCCGGACCTGCTCGTCCACGCCGCGGACGATCTGCTCCATCGCGAGCGGGCCCACGTCCGTCGAGTCGTCCATCGGGTCGCCCACCCGGAGCGTGCCGACCTGCTCGGCGAACCGCCGCTCGAACTCGTCGGCTATCTGGTCGAACACGATGAACCGCTTCGCGGCGATGCAGGACTGGCCGTTGTTCTGGTTCCTCGCCTGGACCGCCGTCTTCACCGCGGCGTCGAGGTGCGCACTGGGGGTGACAACGTAGGGGTCGCTCCCTCCGAGCTCGAGCACGGTCGTCTTGATGAGCCGTCCCGCCTGGCTCGCGACGCGGCTGCCCGCGGCGTCGCTCCCGGTCAGGGTGGCCGCGACCACGCGCGGGTCGCTCAGCACCCTCTCGACCCGGTCCGAGCCGATCAGCAGGGTCTGGAACACGCCCTCCGGAAAGCCCGCCTCGCGGAACACCTCCTCGATGGCGAGCGCGCACTGCGGCACGTTCGAGGCGTGCTTGAGCAGGCCGACGTTCCCCGCCATGAGGGCGGGTGCGGCGAAGCGGAACACCTGCCAGAACGGGAAGTTCCACGGCATGACCGCGAGCACGGGGCCGAGCGGCTGGTACCGCACGTAGCTCTTCCGGGCGTTCGTCTCGATCACCTCGTCGGCCAGGAAGCCCTCGGCGTGCTCGGCGTAGTACCTGCACCCCCAGGCGGACTTCTCGACCTCGGCGACGGCCGACCTGAGCGTCTTGCCCATCTCGGTCGTGATGATGCGCCCGAGCTCCTCCCTGCGCGACTCCAGCACCTCGGCCGTCCTGAGCATCTTCTCGCGCCGCTCCGCGAAGCTGGTCTTCCGGTAGGCGCGGAACGCGTCGGTGGCCAGCTGCAGCTTGCGATCTATCTGCTCGTCCGAGAGGGGCTCGAACGTCTCCAGAACCTCTCCGGTTGCCGGGTTGACCGTGGCGATTGGCACTCTACCTCACCTCGCAGCCGCTGCCCGGGACGCGCACGGTCCCGGGCAGGTTTCGTTTGCTCCAGTCCCATCTTAGCCCGTCCGCCCTCCTCGCGTCGAGCCGCCGGTATCGCCCGGATGCGACGATGATGGGCGGGTATGTCTATTGACGGCATCCCGAGTCGGTTGTATCATCCGCCCAGCCCGCCCGGCGAGGGCCGGGGAGCAAGTGCAAAGGAGAGATCCCAAATGAAGCGGTGGTACCGGTTACGTGGCTGGGCCCTGCCGATCCTCGTGATCGCCTGGGTGCTGGCGCTCGCCCCTCTCGGGGCGGCCGAGCGCTCGGCGGCCGCCTCCGGCTCGGACGATCTGCAACAGGCGTTCGCCCGCGCGTCCGAGGAGTTCGGAGTGCCCCAGAGCGTGTTGATGAGCGTGGGGTACAATGAGTCGCGCTGGGATCAGCACGCCGGGCACCCCAGCACGTGGGGCGGCTACGGGATCATGCACCTGACAGACGTGACCGCGGCCGAGGACGCGAAGGGCGAGGGCGGCGTGCCCTCCTCGCAGGTGCCGAGCGATCCCAGCCTGCACACGCTCGATACCGCGGCGAAACTCCTGGGAGTGGACCCTGACGTCCTCAAGTCCGACGAGGACCAGAACGTGCGCGGTGGCGCCGCGCTGCTCGCGCAGTACGCGAGAGACACGGTCGGCTCCGTGCCGTCGGACCCGGCGGAGTGGTACGGCGCGGTCGCGGAGTACAGCGGCTCCGACCTCAGGCCAGTCGCGCTCGCGTTCGCGGACGACGTGTACTCCACGATCCAGCAGGGCGCATCGCGGATGACCGACACGGGTCAGGTGGTGACGCTGAAGCCCAGGGCCGTCACGCCGGACAAGGCGACCGCCGACCCCCTCCACCTCAGGAACGTCAAGTACACTGGCGCGGACTGCCCGAACGGCATAGCCTGCAGGTTCATCTCCGCTGCGTACGAGCAGAACACGCCCGGCGACCCGTACGACTACGGCAACTACGACCTCGCGGACAGGCCGGCGGACGGGCTCGCGATCCGCTACATCGTGATCCACGACACGGAGGGGTCGTACGCGTCGGCCATCGCCACGTTCACGAACTCACACAGCTACGTGAGCGCGCACTACGTGATCCGCTCCTCCGACGGGCTGGTCACGGAGATGGTGAGGCCGAAGGACGTGGCCTGGCAGGCCGGCAACTGGTACATCAACACGCACTCGATAGGCATCGAGCACGAGGGCTTCGCGATCGAGGGCGCGACCTGGTACAGCGAGCAGCTATACCACGCGTCGGCCAGGCTCGTGAAGTACCTCGCGGCCCTCTACCACGTGCCGCTGGACCGCGACCACATCATCGGGCACGACAACGTGCCCGGCCCGACCGCGTACTACCAGGCGGGCATGCACTGGGATCCCGGCCCGTACTGGGACTGGGCGCACTACATGGCGCTGCTGGGGGCTCCGGTCAACCCGAGCGGCGGCACGCCGGGCAGCCGCGTCGTCGTGATCGCCCCGAACTTCGCGACGAACGATCCGACGGTGACGTACACGAACGGCCAGGGGTGTACACGCTGCCGCCTCAGCCCTCGAACTTCGTGTACCTGTACCAGGCGCCGAGCTTCGACGCCCCGCTCGCGAACGACCCGCTGCTGCGGCCCGGCTACAGCGCGGGCACGACCCTGGCCTACGACTGGGGCGACAAGGCCGTGACCGGGCAGAGGTTCTACCTCGCGGAGCAGCAGGGCGACTGGTCGGCGATCTACTACGGCGGGCAGAAGGTGTGGTTCTACAACCCCGGCATGAAGAACACGGTGCCCGGCAGCGGCACGCTGATCACGCCGAGGGCTGGGCTGAGCTCGATCCCCGTATATGGCCGCGCGTACCCCGACTCGAACGCGACGCTCGGCTACACGATCCCGGCCGGGCAGGTGTACGTCGCGACGGACCTCGTGACGGCGGACCACTACGTCGCCACGACGTTCAACGACCTGCCGAGCTACTACGTGCTCACGAGCGGCGAGCAGTTCTACCAGATCTCGTTCAACCACCGGATCGCGTTCGTGAAGGCGAGCGACGTCCAGGTGGTGTCCCAGCCGTAGGGCCGGGGCGCACCTGAGGAGGGCGGTCAGATCCCAGGCCGCCCTCTACTCCCTTCCCCTCGCACCTGTCTCCCCGCCTGAGCCCGGGCTCGCCGCCACGATCCCATTTGCCCGGCATCTCCGGCCGCTCCCTGTCAATCCTGGATGTGCCGTACGACGCATCGCACGAGCGCCGAGGCGTTCCTCGACAGCCAGTCGTCCGTCTCGATCAGGGCCTCGACGTGATCTTGCACGTGCTTCTGAGGAGAGAGCCCGGCCAGGAAGCGGCCGACCCTGTGGATCAGCGCCGCGAGGAACCGGAGGCGCAGCATGTCCGGCAGGGCCTCGATCTCGTCGCGCGTGAGCCGTAGATGCCGCAGGTAGCCTCGGGAGAATGCCTCGATCCGCTCCCGGTCGGGGAGGGCGACCATCGAGAGCCCCACCGCGAAGTCGAGCGCGCGCAGGTCGGGCGAGGCGAACTCGAAGTCGAGCACGCCGGTGACGCTGTCTCCGAGCATCAGTACGTTGCTCATTGCGAAGTCGGAGTGGATGATCTGTCCCGGCAGGCGCTCGTACATCTCGGGCACCCTCGCAAGCGCCGCGCGGATCAGCGAGCCGACCCGGTCCCTCTCGTCCTCCGGCACGGGCAGCGTCCAGGCCATCTCGAGCGGATCGGGCACTCTGGGATGCACGCGATACAGGTCGCCGTAGGTGGTCAGAACGGGCAGGTCGGGATCGGGGCGGATGGTGACGAGCGCCCGGTCCAGCTCCGCGAGCGCTCCGGCGCACGCCTCGACGTGTTCGATCCGCTCGGGATCGGGATGGTCTCCGGGGATCACCGGGAAGAGCGCGGCGACCGCGCCGCCGACCCACACGAACGTCTCGCCCGAGTCAGCTCTGAGGGGGCGCGGCACCTCGAACGGGAGCCCCGCACCCTGAAGCCGCAGCAGCACCTCGTGCTCGTAGAGGATGCGGCCCCGCTCGCTCGTGTTCTGGTACACGCGCAGGAAGTAGGAGCCGTCGGGTGAGTGCACGAAGCTCGACAGGTTGTTGACGCCGCGGCTCGCGGGGACGACCTGCCTCGGGGAGGGGATGCGCCACCGGTCGAGCGCGCGCTCGACCGCCTCCCCCGGTGCGGTCACCTGGAATCCTTGTGTGGCGCGGGGAGTCTCTGCGGAAGGGCGCGCCGGAGCACCCTGAGCCAGTTGTCGTGCATCACGTTCGCCACATCCTCGCCGGAGTATCCCCGCGCCGCGAGCAACTCCCCGACCTTCTGGAGGTCCGCGATCGTGTCGAGGTCCGCCGGCACCTGCTCCCTGCCGAACCCGCCGTCGAGGTCGCTGCCTATCGCCGCGTGCAGGCTGTCGCCCGCGAGCTGGCATACGTGCTCGATGTGGTCCACGACGGCCCCGATCCCGAGCCCCTCCGGCGAGCTCACGTCGCGTATCCAGCCCGGCCGGAGCATCCAGGCGTCGAACGCCGCGCCGATCACTCCGTCGCGCCGGATGATCGCCCGCAGCTGATCGTCGGAGATCTGGCGCTGGTGTGGCACGAGCGTACGGCAGTTGTTGTGGCTCGCGATCACCAGCCCTTCGTACAGATCGAGCGCCTGCCAGAAGCTCGGATCGGAGAAGTGGGTGAGGTCGAGCACGAAGCTCAGCTGCTGCATCTCGGAGAGCAGCTCGCGACCCTGGGGCGTCAGGCCGTCGTCGGTGCCCGTGCCGCCCGCGTACCTGCCGGGACCGTAGTGGCTCACCCCGATCGTGCGCAGGCCGGCCTCCCACCAGTCCTCGAGTTGAGACGGATCGAGGATCGGGTCCGCGCTCTCCATGCTGATGACGACGCCGGGGGGCGGAAGCTCCGAGGCGGTCCCGTCGGCACCGTCCGCGGCCTTCCATTCCGCGACGTGCGCCTCCAACGCCTCCCGGTCCCGGATCACGCGCAGGTGGCCCGAGCGCTCGAGCGCGCGGTAGTACGCCAGCTGGCCCGTCGCGACGCCGTGCGCCTGCTCCGCCGAGGGGTAGTCGAGGTGCGGCGAGGGCGTGCCGGTGCTGCGCGCGAGCACGGTCGCGAGGCAGAGGGCTACCTTTCCCTCGCGCATCTCGGGCAGGGCGACCGTTCCGAGCGCCCGCCCCTTGCCGGGAGTCGCGGCCTCGCGCGCGCGGATCGTCTGCACCGAGAGCCGCAGGTCGCGCTCCCACTGCAGCGCGTTCCAGGCGAGGTCGAGATGGCCGTCGACGACGTACATGTGCGCCCGGCGCTACTCCTCGACCTCGACGATCATCTCCACCTCGACCGGGATGCCGTTGGGGAGCTCGTTGACCCCGACCGAGGTGCGCGCGTGCCTGCCCCGCTCGCCGAACAGCTGCTCGAGGAGGTCGGAGGCGCCGTTCATGACGACGTGCTGCCGGTCGAAGCCGGGCGCGCTGTGCACGTAGCCGTTCACCTTCACGATCCTGGCGATCCTGTCCAGGCTGCCGATCTCCGCCTTCACCGCCGCGAGGCAGTTGAGCGCGCAGAGCCTCGCCGCCTCCTGCGCCTCCTCGACGGTAACTTCCCTGCCCACGGCACCGACATAAGGCTGCTGCCCCTTCTGCGAGCTGGTCATCCCCGCCGTGAAGATGTACCTTCCGGTACGGTTCGCGGGCACGTACGATCCGCCCGGCGTCGGCGCCTTCGGGATCTCGATGCCCAGCTCCGCCGCTCGCTCCTCGATCACTCCTCGCTCCTTGTCTGCTACGTCGCCACCGTGCTCATTCCAACGCCGCCATTACCCCGTCTCAGAGGTGCCCCTTGTCCGTCAATCCGAGACCACAGACAGCCCCACCCGCTGTCATTCTGAGGCCACAAGCCGAGGAATCTGTTGAGCCTTCTTGCAGAGTTCACCCTTCCAGATCCTTCGCCTTCGGCTCAGGATGACAAGCGTGGGCGGCTCACGATGGCAACTCTATGGTAGCTCACGATGACAGCCAACAACGTCACCGTGGTCGTGCGCTAGCTCGTCCTGCCTCTGGCGGCTATCCTGTACTCCCGCTCCACCTCGTCTCCCCGGACGCCGAACCAGCGGTCGGCGAGGTTGACCGTGGGGCACACGTGGTTCGGGATGATCTCCACCGCGTCGCCCACGCGCAGCTGACGTCCCTCCTCGTCGAGCTCGAGGACGGCGTGCTCCTCCCAGAGCCTCGCGATGCGCGTGTCCGGGATCTCCGGGATCAGGCCGTACCCGAGGTCCTCGCCTTCGGTCGTCTTCTTCTCGGTGGTCAGCACCTTGCTCCCGGCGTCGAGCACGGCACGGTCGGGCGCGGGCCGGCTTATCACACGGGCGCGGATGCGCAGCGCGCACTCTTCGAGGGAGCACACGCCCAGGCGCATGTAGTTCGCGTCATAGAACACGTAGGTGCCCGGCCTGACCTCGGTGACGCCCGGCACCGCCGCGGCGAACACTCCGCAGGGCGTTCCCGCGACGCTCACCTCCGCGGCCTCGATGCCGCGCGAGCACAGCTCCTGCGCGACCTCAACGGCCGTGCACGCCTCGTGCTCCGCCCACCGCCTCCGCTCGGCGTCGTCGGGCACCCCCGGCTTGTAGCCAGCGTAGGAAAAGACGCCGACGAGATTGATCCGTGGAAGGGAAGCCATTCGCTGTCCCAGCTCGACCGCCTCCTCGGGCGCGACGCCCGTGCGGTCCAGCCCCGTATTCACGTCGAGCAGCACCTCGAACGTCGTGTCGTTGCGCTCGCCTCCCTCCGAGAGCATCCTCGCACCCTCGAGGCTGTCGACGCACACCCGCACCCTCGCGCAGCGGCCGAGCGCGGCCAGGCGATCTACTTTGTCCGCGCCGATGATCTCGTTCGCGACGAACACGTCGTCCATCCCCGCGGAGATCATGACCTCGGCCTCTCCCAGCTTCGCGACGGTTATGCCTCGCGCACCGAGCTCGACCTGCATCCGGGCCAGCTCGGGCGTCTTGTGCGTCTTGATGTGCGGCCGAAGGTCCGCCCCGGCCGAGTGCACCCGCTCCTGCATCGTCCGCAGGTTGCGCTCGAGCTGGTCGAGGTCCACGACGATGGCCGGCGTGTCGAGGTCCTGCTTTCGCAACTCCGCTCCCTCCCGTGCTCTCAGCATACTAACCGAACCGGCGGGAGATGTTCCAGCACCGGTCGCGAGGTCCGGAAGGGAGCCGCCCCGGTCACCGCACGGGGCGCAGTGATTCCGCGACCCTGAGGAGCTGCCTGTCGCCGATCCCCGCGAGATCTATCCACGTCTCGGACTTGCGCAACGTGAGCCTGCGCTCCCCGCCCGAGGTCGTCACCCAGTACGCCTCGTTGGCTCCCCTCACGTGCGCCTTCCTGCGGCTCTCGCCCGGAGAGGAGCCACTCGCGACGGGGGTGATCTCGAGGTTGGACTCGACATCGGTCTCCGTGATGCTCAGTCCGGTGTCGGGATAGCGCGCCGCGACCACGTTCCCAAAGCCCCCGAAGCCCATCGAGACGATCGTCACCTTCTTGTTTCCGGGCACGTACGCGGGCTCGTACAGCTCGAGCGAGGTCTTCTTCGCCGCCTGCGACCAGCTGTGGGTCTCGGAATGCTTCAGGTTCTTCTGGACCTCTGTGGCGACCCGGGACCCTATGATCCCGCCGAACAAGGCAAGACCGACGCACACGAGCACCAGGAGGAGCGTGCACCCGCCCGCCCCGATCGCGATGCCTATCCACAGCCTGTTGTTGCCCCCGCCCTGCGGGGTGGGCCGCACCGGCGGTAATTGCTGACTCAACTCCGCGTCCTTCAGCTCGGGCTATCCGAGTCGAGATGGTATATTAAGCTAACACTTCCACAAAATGCATGCTGAGAGGGGCGCTTTGATGGCTCCGCACGACCGCATTGCAGGTGTTACGACTTCGCTGGCCATGGTGGCCATGTTGATTATATTCGTGCCTTCCCCAGGGCATGCCGTCAATTGTGGCAGTACTGGAGATTGGAAGCAGGGAGCCGTCCGCGTGCAGGCAGGCAGGCAGTGTCACCGGTGCGCAGGGTAGGGCTGAAGTTCTCGACTGGCCACCATGCGACGATTCTGATCAGGCTGGAGGTGGAGGGTTCCAATCTGCCTGGATTGCTGTGCATGGACCGCTTCCAGATCGGTACATTCAAGTTGGATGGCTTCGTTTTTGTGACGCGGCAGATGGTGATACGGCTCACTGCAGTAAGAGATATGCTTGGTCACAGTACGACACCGACGGATCTCACTTCTACACCAAGTGGGGAGCCGCTCTTCCACACGGATCTAACTATCACTACAAGGTGGAGTGGATATCTACGTCCAACGATTGGGTGACGACTTACAACCTGCCTGGCGGGACAGTTTACACCTTGCAGAGTGTCGACAACTCGTCACTCAAGTGGAGCAAGGATCAGGCATGGTACATGGGAGAGACGCATAACGCCTCGACCCACATGACAGGTGGGGTCTCCAACCATACCGGGTTCACATACCTCCGACTGGTATACTCCTTCTCTGACGTGCTTCAGCTATCTTCCAAGCGCATCACACTACCACAGCGACTGCAACGACGGCGATAGCAGTTTCACCGTATGGGACGACAGGACGCCCTGAGGGGATAAGCCCATGACCACGCACAGAGCACAGATTGTATTTATCGCAGGCGGAACAGCGGTGATATGTGCGGCTGCTCTGCTGGCGCTGCGCGGTCAGAGCAGCCACACGTTGGTGGCGTCTATGGCGACCGCATACGAAACCCCGACACCAAGGTCGGGATGGGTCCTGCAGCAGGTGCCGCCTGGTCCGCCCACGTGGGAGCCGGGACAGCCGGGCCCGGACATGCACTTCGCACCCGCCACGTCGCCTCCCAAGATTGTCAGAGAGCAGGCCATACAGATCGCCCTGAAGGAACTGCCTGTAGATACGAGCAAGATACAGGTCAGCGCCAGGTACGTGCTCATGACATATGACAGCCCGGAGTTGTACAAAGGGAACCTCGAGGCGGCTGGCCTGCTCGATGCCCACCCCGAGGGCTGGAAGGATCTGCCCGTATGGATAGTCTCGTATGAGGGGCTAAGGAGACCGGTGGGCGAGCTGGAACCGCGCGTGCTGAAGCCCGGCGCCACTCCCAGGATAGTCCCTGTGCAGAGGGAGGAAAACGTAATCATCAGCGCCGAGAACGGCTCATACCTGGGAGCTTACAGCTTCAGGTAGGACTCATACCGAATCCGGGTGATGGGCCTGCCATTCTGAGGCCGCAGGCCGAAGAATCTATCACAGGTATAATGCGACGAGGCGCTGGAGGTAGTGCGCGATCGGGACGGCCAGTATCAAGTTGTTGATCCGGTCACGGAGACCACCGAAGCCGGAGGGCCGGACACCCGTTCAGGGCTCGCCGCCCGTCGCCCTCAGCTCATCCTCGATACGCGCCGCGGCCGCCTCGTAGGGCATCCCCTTCGGCAGTCTGACCGGCCTGCCAATCCTGACGCGCACGCGGCGCCGACGAGGGATCTTCGCGTGCTTCGGCAGGACCTCCGCGAGGCCGTCCACGTACACGGGCACGACCGGCACTCCCAGCTCCATCGCTATCAGCCCGACCCCCGACTTGAACCGGCCCATCCGCCCGGTCGTGGAGCGCGTGCCCTCGGGGAAGAGGAGGATGGACCACCCGGACTCGACGAGCCTCGCGCAGTGCTCTAGCGTGGGGCGGATGCTCGCGCGGCGGGAGAAGGGGAAGGCGTTGAACACGAGCGCGACCGCGCCCCCGACGAGCGGCTTGCTGAAGAAGTAGTCGGCCGCGGCCGCCACCGCCACGCGCCCCCGCCAGTGTCGGGGCAGCGCCCGAAGCACCGCGGGGGTGTCGAGATGGCTCGTGTGGTTCGCGACGAACAGCGCGGGCGCCTCGATCTCCTCGAGCCGCTCGCCGCCCTCCGCCTCGATCGGCGCCACCGCGTTCAGGAGCCCGAGCACGGGGGGCTGCACGGCCCTCCGCGCGACCCGCGCCGGCAGGGTGCGCGGCCAGCGGGTGAGCCTCGGCCTCGCCGAGCTCCGGCCCGTCCTGACGAGCGTCTCCAGCTCCGATACCGTGGTGTCGGGTCCCGCCCGGGACTCGTCCAGGTACACTCCAAACTCCTCTTCTATTGCTGCCAGCAGTTTGTACGATGCCCAGCGAGTCGAGGCCCAGCCCCTCCCCGAGAGCAGCCTCCGGCGTGATCCTCTCGTGCGGAGTGCCGCACGAGAGCGCCCCGCACAGGGGCTCAGCATATCCCGGGATCACGAGGGCGCAGGCGAGCGGGGCTCTCCCGCCTCGCCCCCCGAGATCGCCTCCGCGACCTCGCTGCGATTCACCTTCATCGTGTGCGTGCGCGGGAAGTCCTCCCCGCGCCAGACCGTGTACCCCTCGATCCGCTGGTGGGGGGCGAGCGTCGCGTTCGTCTGCCTCACCACCTCCCGCGGGTCGTCGCTCGGGTCGGCGAGCAGGAGCACCGCGTGGACCGTCGGCCCCCGCTCGGATTGCCTCCCGAGGACGACCGAGTCCCTCACCCTGCCCGTGCGCCGCAGCGCGGCCTCCACGTCCTCCGGGTACACGTTAAGGCCGCTCGAGAGCACGATCATCAGCTTCTTGCGGCCCGTGATGTGCAGCCTCCCGCGCTCGTCCAGCCTCCCAAGATCCCCCGTGCGGTACCAGCCGTCCTCGAACGCCTCGCGCGTGGCCTCCTCGTCGTGCCAGTATCCGGAAGTGATGTTCGGTCCCTTCGCGAGGACCTCGCCGTCGGGCGCGATCCTGATCCGCACGCCTGGTATCGGCCTGCCGACCGAGGTGTTGTCGTGGTCGAGCAGGGCGGTGGCGGTGAGTACGGGCGACGCCTCGGTGGTGCCGTAGCCGCGGAGCACGGGCACGCCGAGCAGCCCCCACTTCTCGAGCAGCTCGGGCTCGACCGCCGCGCCGCCGCACACGAAGAACTTGAGCTTGCCTCCAAGCTGCCTGTGGACCCGCCGGAAGAGCAGGCGTCGGGCCGTCATCGGGAGCGGGTGGGCCAGTCGGAGCATCCAATGGAACGCCTGCTCCCTGCCCTGGCGCCGCACCTCCCGCTCGATCCCGGACATGAACAGCTCCAGCACCTGCGGCACGAGCAGCACGGTGGTGATTCCCTGCTCGCGCAGCTCGCCAAAAATCCTGTCGGGCCTGAGGCTCGAAGGGTAGAAGATGCTCGCGCCGCGCTCGAGCGGCATCAGCATGCCCACCGTCTGCTCGAACATGTGGCTGAGGGGCAGCAGGGAGAGCAGTCGCAGGTCCGGCGTGTCCGCGATCGCCCTGTCGGCCGAGCGGACGTTCGAGATGATGTTGCCGTGGGTGAGGATCACGCCCTTCGGGGCGCTCGTCGTGCCCGAGGTGAACACCAGCACGGCCAAGTCCTCAGGGCCTGGTGCCGCCGGGGAGACCCCCGCGTCGGCGGGCGGCAGGCCGTCCACCTCCTCGACCATCGCCCTCTCGACGGGCTCCTCCAGCACTTCTGCGGTCTCACGCGAGACGAAGGCGAGCCTGGGGCCCGTCTCGGAGACCACGCGCCCGACGAAGCCCCGCTCGGCGCGCACGTCCATCGGCACCACCACACCGCCGATGAGCAGGGTACCGAAGTAGCAGGCGACCCACCATGGGCTGTTTGGGGCCCACAGCAGGACGCGGTCGCCCTTCTCAAGGCCGTGATTCCGTCGAAGGAAGCTTGCGACCCGGCGCGAGCGCTCGAGCAGGTCGGAGTACGACCAGCCCTCCGTGCGATGATCCGGACGATGCAGGAGCGCGGGCCTCGGCCCGAACTCTCCGGCAACGTGGTCGAGGAGCTCGGGGACCGTGCGGATATCGAGCGACGGGTTCGCGCCGTCGTGTCGCTGACTTCTGGCGCTCAGGCTCTCTCCTCCCGGGCGCGCGCTCTGCGCTTCGAGCTCACCTACAAGTCTACCGTGTTGCCACCCTCGGTTGGTTACGACCCCGAGACGCGGGCCCGTGCAGGACTCGCACACTCCCGCCGTTCTCGTATAGAATCCCCGTCCGGGTGAGCACGCTGGGAGGCGAGGGTTGGGCGAGCACGCGTACGAGCGGTGGAGCCGGTTCGCGTCGAGCCGATGGGGCGAGGGGCTGGTGTTCGCGTGGGCCGTGGCGGAGGCCACGTTCTGGCCCGTGGCGCCGGAGGCGGTGCTCGTGCCGGTCGTGGTGGGGCACGAGCGCGGTCTCCTACGGCCGCTGGCCGCGTCGGTCGCGGGCACCGCTCTCGGCGGCAGCGCGACCTACCTTTTCGCGTGCGCCTTCCCGCGCAGCGCCTGGGAGACGGTGTCGGGGCTGCCGCTCGTCAAGCCATCGTGGTTCGGCCGGGCGCGCGAGCGGCTCGAGCGGAGCTGGCTCCGTGGCCTCGCCTACCAGCCGTGGAGCGGGATACCCTTCAAGGTGTGGGCGGTCGAGGCCGGGCCGATGGGGCTGAAGCCCCGGCTCGTGATCCCGGCCTTCGTTGCCTCGCGCGGCCTCAGGCTGGCGGCGGTCGCGCTCGTGGCCCGCGCTCTCCCGGCGCTCGCCCCCGGCTTCGTGCGCAGGCGCTTCCTCCCGCTCTCGCTCACCTATGCCGCGCTCTTCCTTGCAGGCCGGCTCCGGGTCACGAGGTAGACGCCGCGAGGACGAGCGCCATCGTTGCGAGCAATGCTGCCCACTTCATCTGGTGTCACCTCCCGTGCTTCTGCTGACGATAGCGTAAGCCGGGGGCGTGACACCTACCCTGTCACACCGAATCCGGGTGAGTAGTCGAGCCCGTCATACTGAGGCCATCTCTACTCAGCTGTTGCCTTCCGGCGGGAATCGTGGAACAATGACGTCGCGCAAGACGTGACTGGAGGTTTCGCTGTGCCCGACGTTCGCTTCGACATCTACTATCGCTACGACGACCTCGCCCGCATCCTCAGGGGATACGCCGAGGAGCGCCCCGACCTGGTGCGCATCCGGAGTATCGGCAAGAGCTACGAGGGACGGGACGTCTGGCTGCTCACGATCACCCACTTCGGGGACACGGAGAAGGAGGTGGACCGAGAACGCCCCGCGCTCTGGGTGGACGGCAACATCCACGCGAGCGAGGTCTCGGGCTCCAGCGCGTGCCTCTACCTGATCCACGCGCTCGTGAATGGCTACGGCAAGGACGCGGACATCACCCGCTGCCTCGACACGCGCGCGTTCTACGTGTGCCCGCGCGTGAACCCGGACGGGGCCGAGTGGGCGCTCGCGGACAGGCCGAAGATCATCCGCTCGAGCACCCGCCCGTACCCATACGACGAGGAGCCGCTCGGCGGGCTCGTGCAGGAGGACGTGGACGGCGACGGGCGGATGCTCTGGATGCGCATCCCGGACCCGGACGGGCCGTGGAAAGTATCCGAGCAGGAGCCGAGGCTGATGGTGCGCCGCGAGCCCGCCGAGACCGGGGGCCGGTACTACCGCCTGCTGCCAGAGGGCAGGCTCGAGGACTACGACGGCGCGCTGATCAACATCCAGCCGAGGAAGGAGGGCCTCGACCTGAACCGCAACTTCCCGGCGAAGTGGCGGCAGGAGCACGAGCAGCGCGGCGCGGGGCCGTACCCCACCTCTGAGCCCGAGGTCCGCAACCTCGTCGACTTCATCGCACAGCACCCGAACATCACAGGCGGCGTCGCGTTCCACACCTACTCCGGCGTGCTGCTCCGGCCGTTCAGCGACCAGCCCGACGACGAGTTCGTGCCGGAAGACCTGTGGACCTACCAGAAGATCGGAGAGAAGGGGAAGGAGATCACTGGCTATCCGCACGCCTCGGTGTTCCACGACTTCAAGTACTACCCGAAGGAGGTCATGACCGGAGCGTTCGATGACTGGATCTTCGGGCACTTCGGGGTGTTCGGGTGGACGGTCGAGCTGTGGAGCCCCCAGAGGCAGGCCGGCATCGAGGACTACAAGTTCATCGAGTGGGACCGGGAGCATCCGTTCGAGGACGACCTGAAGCTGCTGAGGTGGAGCGACGAGAAGCTCGGCGGCAGGGGCTACGTGGACTGGTACGAGTTCGAACACCCTCAGCTCGGCAGGATCGAGCTCGGCGGGCGGGACGCGATGTACGCCTTCCGCAACCCCCCGCCAGACCTCCTCGAGAGGGAGATCTCGCCCTTCCCCAGGTGGCTCACCTGGCACCTGCTGATCTCGCCGCTCCTCGAGCTGCACGAGGCGACCGCCAGGCCGCTCGGGGAGGGAAGGTACCTGGTGCGCGTGGTCGTCCGGAACTCGGGGTGGCTGCCCACGTACGTCACGAAGAACGCGCTCAACAGGAAGCTCGTGCGCGGCGTGGTGTGCGAGATAGAGCTTCCGGACGGTGCGAGCCTGGAGACGGGCAGGCAGCGCGAGGAGATCGGCCATCTGGAGGGGCGGGCGTACAAGCCGTCCGCCCCCAGCTACGCCTCGGACACGACCGAGGACCGCGCGAAGGTCGAGTGGGTCGTGAGCGCGCCCGAGGGCGGCACGGCGCGGATCACCGCGCGCCACGAGCGCGCAGGGGTCGTGCGAGCCGAGGTCGAGCTATCGCCCTGACCGCCGGGAGCAGGCGCGGGGGTCAGCGGGACATCCCGCCCGCGCCCGTGTCCGGCAGCTTCAATGGCATACCCGAGCTCTGCGGCGTTGGAGTCGCCTGCGGCGCCCCGAACCGGAAGTAGGCCGACGCGGACGTGCTCGCGCCCGCGGTGTCGGTCCTGTGGAAGAACGGGTGGCCCTCGGCGTCGCCGGGGATCCACCTGTCCCACACTGCGCCGACCTTCGCGCCCTCCGGCACCACGATCTGGACAGTGTAAGCCGTGCCGTTGCCCGTGCAGGTGGGCGCCCCGGCGTTGCCGCAGAACCACTTCGAGCCCGAGTGACCCGAGTACTCGTACTCGAGCGAGAACGCCTGCCCTCGGGGCACCGTGCCGAGCAGCCTGAGCTTGTACGTGATCGTCACCGTCCCGCCGCGGACGGTTGCCGCGCGCACAGGCCCTGCGAGCACGAGTCCCAGGCACACGATCCCGATCAGAGCGGCCGCGAGCGGGCCGAGCCAGCTCCTACGCATTCCCATCATCACCCGGCCTCCTTGGCTGATACCGATTCCGGTCCGACACCTGCCCACCGTCGCCCCGGTCCCCACCTTATGACGGTGCCGGGGGTGCGGTCGCAGCGCGACCCTGGTACGAGCATACATCAGGCTCCTGGCCGCGAGATCAGCCGAGCGGCTTACTTATGGCTGCGGTTAATGCCTAGATGGAGTAGCCAATATAGGTGATTATCGGACGGAAGGGGAGGTGCGAGGGCTCTCAGGCGGAGGCCGCGCGCTTGGCGAGCGTGCGCAGGCAGCGGGTGCAGATGTTCATGCGGACCATCTCGCCGTCCTTGAACACGAGCTGCTTGTGCACGTTCGGCTTGAACGGGCGGTTCGTCTTGGGCGCCCTGTAGCGCCATCCGCCCGAGTGCTTGTGCTGTATGCTGCGGCCCCACTGGGTGGTCTTGCCGCACTCCTGACACTTTGCCACGGGTTCTGTCCTCCGTTGTCCTGTGATGAGCCAATCCAGTATGATGTGCCGAACGGACACGTTCCGGCACGCGTGGATCTCAGAGAATACGCGGGGCACCACGGCGAGTTAGCGAGCCGTGCCGCGCAGACTGTTTAATGTATCACAACGCGCGAAACCCTAGCAAGGTGCGAGGTTATTGATGCAGTCACAGCTAGTGCCGAGGTCCGCGGCCACGACGGAGTGCCGGCTGGAGGACTTCACCGCGGCGATCAGGGCGGCGAGCCGGTGGCTCGAGCTGAACCGGGACCGGCTCAACGCGCTGAACGTGTTCCCGGTGCCGGACGGCGACACCGGGGACAACATGGCGCTCACGATGCGTGGCGGCGTGCAGGCGCTCGACGAGCTGGAGCCGACGGATCTGGCGGGGGTGTGCGACGCGCTGTCCGAGGGCACGCTGAACGGCTCGAGGGGCAACTCGGGGGTGATCCTCTCGCAGATGATCGCCGGGTTCGCCCAGGAGCTGCGACGGGCCCGCGAGGTCACGCCGGAGACCCTCGCACGCGCGTTCTCGAAGGGGGCGGAGGCGGGGTATCGGGCGCACTCCGAGCCCGTGGAGGGCACGATGATGACGGTCGCGCGCGACCTCGCCGAGGAGGCGAGGCGCGGCGCCGAGGCGGGCGCCCCGCTCCAGGAGACGCTGCGCGCCACGCTCGAGGCGGCGAGACTCAGCGTCGTGCGCACGCGCGAGATCCTGCCCAGGCTGCGCCAGGCGGGCGTCGTGGACGCCGGGGGCGAGGGTCTGGCAGTGCTCCTGGAGGGAGCGCTGCGCCACCTCAGCGGCGAGCCGCTCGACGCGGTGGCCGAGCCCGTCGAGTCGGCGCACTTCGACGAGCTCGAGATACCCGAGGACGACATCTTCGGCTACTGCACGAACTTCCTTGTCCGCGGCCAGGGGCTGGACGTCGACGAGTTCCGCGAGAAGGTGCTCTCCGTGGGGCGCTCGGCGCTCGTGGTGGGCAACGAGCACCTGGTGAAGGTGCACGTCCACACCCTCGAGCCGGGAGAGCTGCTCACCTACGCCCTCTCGAAGGGCACCCTGCACCAGATCAAGCTCGACAACATGGACGATCAGTACGAGAGCGTGCGCCACGCGCACCCCGAGCGGGTCCCCGCGGAGGTCGTGACCGGGCTCGTCGCGGTGGCCGCGGGCGAGGGGTTCGAGCGGCTGCTGCGCAACGATGCGCACGCCATCGTGGTGCGCGGCGGGCAGGGGAGGAACCCGAGCACGGGAGACCTCGCGGAGGCAATCGGGCGCTCCCCCGCCGAGGACGTGATCGTACTTCCGAACAACCCGAACGTTATAATGGCGGCGGAGCAGGCGGCGCGGACGAGCCCCAAGCACGCGAGGGTGCTGCCCACACGCAGCCTGCCCGTCGGCGTCATCGCGGCCCTGGCCTACAACCCCGAGTTCGGACCGGACGCGAACTACGAGGCGATGGCGTCGGCGGTCGAGGGAGTGAGGGCGATAGAGCTGGCGCGCGCCGTGCGCGATGCGGAGGTGGACGGCCTGGGCGTGCGGGAGGGCGAGTTCATGGCGGTGCTCGACGGCACGGTGGTGCGCTCGGGGGGCGACCCGGCCGAGGTGTTCGTCGCCGCGCTCGAGGAGGCGGGCGCGGGGGAGCGCGAGCTGCTCACCCTGTTCAGGGGGGAGGACGTCTCCCCGGAGGATGCCGAGCGCCTGTCGGAGGCGGTCGAGGCCGCGTTTCACGACCTGGAGGTGGACCTCCACGAGGGCGGCCAGCCCCACTACCCGTTCGTCGCGTCGCTCGAGTAGCCTCTGCTTGGGACGCGCACGCCCGCACGCTAAACTCATGACTGAGATGCTACGCTTCCACTCGCCGACACAGCCCGGGGAGGTGCGCCGGTGCCGCGCATAAAGGTGGTGACCGACAGCACCTCCGACCTGCCGCCCGAGCTCGCGCGCGAGCTCGGCGTGATGGCCGTGCCCATACACGTGCACTTCGGCGACGAGGCGTTCCTGGACGGAGTGGACCTCACGAGCGAGGAGTTCTACTCACGGCTGCGGGGAGGCGGCCCGCTCCCCAAGACGAGCGCCCCCTCGCCCGACGCCTTCCGCAGGGCGTTCGAGTCGCTCGCGCCCGACGCGAGCGGGATCGTGTGCGTGACGGTGTCGAGGAGGTTCAGCGGGACCTACAACTCGGCCCTGCAGGCCGCGCAGCAGCTCCACCTCCCGCCGGTGCGGGTCGTGGACTCCGGCAGCGTCTCGATGGGGCTGGGGTTCGGCGTGATGGACGCGGCGAGGGCGGCGAGCGAGGGGGCGTCGCTCGAGGAGGTCGAGGCGGCGGCCCGCTCGGTCGCGGAGCGCACGAGCATCGTGGCGTACATAGACACGCTCGAGTTCCTCCAGCGCAGCGGGCGCATCGGCAGAGCCGCGCGGCTCGTGGGCTCTATCCTCGAGATCAAGCCGGTCGTGACGATAATAGCTGGGGAGATCACCCCACTGCGCAGGGCGCGCACGAAGCGCAAGGCGATCGGGGCGCTGGTCGAGTGGTTCGAGCGGCTGCGCGACCCCGAGCACGTCGCGATAATCTGGAGCACCGAGCCCGGAGACCTCGAGATGCTGCGCGAGATGCTCGCTTCCCACTACACCACCGACCGGATACTCGTCTCGACCTACGGCCCGGCGATCGGGGTCCACGTCGGCCCCGGCGCGATGGGCCTGATCGTCGTGGAGGGCCGGGATGGAGCTTGAGCGCGCGCTCGCCAGCCTGGGCAACATCCTGAGGCTGGAGGAGAGGCGGGGCTACAACAACCGCGCCGTGCTCGGCGGGATCGAGCTGTTCATCAACCGCACGCTGCTGCCGGCGCTCGACGGCGGCGTGAGCAGCCAGCAGGCGGGGCTCGTGCGCTCGCTCGCGGACAAGCTGGGAGGGTACTCGGCTCTGACCCCCGAGGCTCGGGCGCAGCGGGTCCGCGCCGCGATCGAGATGCTTCGGTCGGGCACGGCGCAGCGGCAGCCGCAGTCCGAGCTCAGGATCAAGCAGGCGCCGGCGCGAGCGGTGCCGGAGCTCGGAGCCCCGATCGCCGAGGTGTTCGGAGTGGGGCCGAAGCGGTCCGGGCTGTATTCTAAGCTCGGGATCAACACCGTGCGCGACGCGCTCGAGTACTTCCCGAAGGACTACCACGACCGCTCGAAGCTGCGGACGATCAGCGAGCTGCAGTACGGCACCCGTGACACCTTCGTCGCGCGGGTCGTGAGCGTCTCGCACCGCAGGCTGCCCAGCAGGGCGAACATGCTGACGGCCGTGCTCGGCGACCCCACCGGGCAGATAGAGGCGACGTGGTTCACGCGCGGGTTCGTGCGCACAGACATAGAGCCCGGCGCGGAGATGATCTTCACCGGCAAGATCGGACAGTACCGCGGGCGCCTGAAGGTCGAGAACCCGGAGTACGAGTCGCTCGAGGGCGACCTGTTACACTCCGGGCGGATCGTGCCGATCTACCGGCTGACCGAGGCGCTCACGGGCAGGATGCTGCGCCGGGTGCTGCACGAGGTGGTGTCGTACCACGCGCCGCGCACCGAGGAGTTCCTGCCCGAGTGGCTGCTCGAGCGCGCGGGGCTGATGCCCATCTCCCAGGCACTGATGGAGATCCACTTCCCGACCTCCTGGGCCAGCCTCGAGGCCGCGAGGCGCAGGCTCGCGTTCGACGAGCTGTTCCAGCTCCAGCTCGGCGCGCTGATGAAGCAGGCGGAGCGCCGGAGACAGGGAGGGGGAGTCGCGATCTCGGCGTCGCACCCCGACCTGGACCTGTTCCTCTCGAGCCTGCCGTTCGAGCCGACTGGGGCGCAGCAGCGCGTGATCAACGAGGTGCTGGGCGACATGGGCTCCGAGACCCCGATGCGCCGGATGCTGCAGGGGGACGTGGGCTCGGGCAAGACGCTCGTGGCGGCCGCGGCGCTGGCGGCGGTCGCGGCCGCGGGGTACCAGGGCGCGCTCATGGCGCCGACCGAGATCCTCGCGGAGCAGCACTACCGGGGCATCACGCAGCTGTTCGAGGCGATGGGAGAGCGGGCGCCCAGGACCGCTCTGCTGACCGGCTCGCTCAAGGGCAGGGCACGCGCCGAGACGTACCGGGCGATAGCCTCCGGGGAGGTGTCGGTCGTCGTGGGCACGCACGCCGTCATCCAGGAGGCGGTGGAGTTCGGCTCGCTCGCGCTCGCGGTGGTGGACGAGCAGCACAGGTTCGGGGTCGAGCAGCGCTCGGCCCTGCAGGAGAAGGGGATCAGCCCGCACCTGCTCGTCATGACCGCGACTCCCATCCCGCGCAGCCTCGCGCTCACGGTGTACGGCGACCTCGAGCTCTCGGTGCTCGACGAGATGCCCCCCGGCCGGCAGCCGATCACGACCTACGCGGTCCCGCCCGACAGGCGCGGATGGGCGTACGCGTTCCTGCACGATGAGGTGAAGGCGGGCAGGCAGGCTTTCATCATCTGCCCCCTCGTCGAGGAGTCCGAGAAGGTGGAGGCGAAGGCGGCGGTCGCGGAGCACGAGCGCCTGCAGAAGTACGTGTTTCCCGACCTTCGGCTCGGGCTGCTGCACGGCCGGATGAAGGCGCAGGAGAAGGACGCGGTGATGGGGGCTTTCCGCGACCGCGAGCTGGACGTGCTCGTGTCCACGTCGGTCGTCGAGGTCGGGATAGACGTGCCGAACGCGACGGTGATGCTCGTCGAGGGGGCCGACAGGTTCGGGCTCGCGCAGCTCCACCAGTTCCGCGGCAGGGTGGGGCGCGGCACCGAGCGCTCGTACTGCCTGCTCCTCGCGGACTCGCCCGGCGAGGAGGGACAGAGGAGGCTGGAGGTCGTGGCTGAGAGCTCGGACGGATTCTACCTGGCCGAGCAGGACCTCCTGATGCGCGGCCCGGGTGAGTTCTACGGCGTGCGCCAGTCGGGCGCGATGGACCTGAAGGTGGCCAGCCTCGCGGACGTGGGGCTGATCGAGGAGACGCGCTCGCTCGCCGCCCGACTGCTCGAGGACGACCCCGAGCTGGAGAGCTACCCCGACCTTGCCGCGCGCGTGCGCCATCGCCTGCAGAGCATCGCGGACGCGAACTAGGCGGGGGCACACGATGCGCGTGACCGGAGGGGAGCTGCGCGGGCTGGTGCTGAGGTCGCCGAAGGGCTCGGGCACGCGGCCGATGTCCGACCGGCTGAAGCTCGCGCTGTTCAGCATGCTCGCCGCACGGGACCAGCCCAGGGGCAGGGTGCTCGACCTGTACGCGGGCACCGGCGCGCTCGGGATCGAGGCGCTGTCGCGCGGCGCGGAGCGGGCCGACTTCGTGGAGCAGAGCGCGGCCGCCTGCGCCGTGATCCGGGAGAACCTCGCCAGAGCCGGACTCTCGGAAGTCGCCGCGGTGCACAGGATGAGCGTGAGGTCCTTCCTGTCGCGGCCGCCGGAGGCCCCGTACGACCTCGTGCTCGCGGACCCTCCTTACGCTGACCCGGAGATCGCCTCGGTCGTGGAGATGGCGGGGGAGCGCGGGTTCCTCTCGCCCGGAGGCGTGCTGGTGCTGGGGCACACCTCCAGGCGGGAGTTCGGCGAGAGGCTGGGGCAGCTGCGCCTCACTAAGAAGCGCTGCCACGGCGACTCGTGCGTGAGCTTCTATGAGCTCGTCGAAGAATAATTGGGCTGGGGAGGACCTCTCAGTTCTCCATGTCATATACGTCTTGGCTATCAGTGCCCGCTCCTGCTTGTTCGATACTGCTCTATGGAGAGGGTGACGCCCCGACTAACCAGCTAGGGGGTCAAAGAACCATCGAATGTCAGCGTTTTGGCGCTGCAGCTATTGACTTAACGTGGATCCGGTTGTACTGTATGCATGCTCTGTTGCGCTACCGATGAGCCGCTTGGTTGGCACTCTCCAAGAGCCACAGAGACCCAAGGCGCAAATCGTTGATCCAACGGCTTCAGCTTTATTGGGAAGGGAGAGTGCCCTCTATGCGGATCTCGCCATCTTCCTCTCGCATCCTAATCGCCGCTGCAGTCGTCGTAATTTCAGTGCTGGCCTTTTCTTCGCCCAAGGCTAATGCGGTATCCAGATGCCCGAGCGGCTTTTACCTATGGCGATTACACGTTCATCGTCGGAAACGGTCCGGGCTACATAATGGGTGATGTCGGAATGGACCCGTATATAGCCTACTATAACCCGTACCGTACTTATGCTTATACTCTGTACCGACTAACTGTGAGAGGCGTCATATAGATGAATGGCATATATGACAAGAGAGGTGATACCGGGTATGTGACCCATTATGACTCTGATCACATTGAGGTCTACGCAATACCTTACCAGAATGGCACATATATTCGTGGTACATGTTCGGATTCCGCTGTCCGCGTTACAGGATATCATACCGCTCAGTGGAAAGTGGGTAGTAGTACATACAGCCATACCTTAGACGTTTACTGCTGATTCGATCGGTGCGCCGTTGCAGTAGGAGCGAACTAATCATGCTGCGGAATGAGCATCATACCAATCCTCAGGCGAGCAGGTACATCAAGCTCGCTGGCGTTGCGGTATTCGTCGTGGTTGTGCTCGGCTTGGCCATGATCCTCCCACGCATGGGAGGCCAGCGGTTGATGGGCCGAAATGTGGGCAGCCATAACAGTTCCTCTGTACTGCCTGTAGCCACTACTACCTCATATGCGTATGTGGCTGATGCGAACACGCCTCTCGGAGAGGCGCAGCGCTTCGTGTCCGACTACCTGGCTTACAGGGCTAGTCTCAGTGCCGACCCGGTGAGAGCTAAGGCCAAGGAAGCTGGGGCCAGGTCGTTCCTTACAGCGAGTCTTAGCTCCTCGATACCGAATCTCAGAGATTCGGTTGTCTACAACGACCCCGGGCCAGGCGATGAAGATGGATGGCCCGAACCCATTATGGGTTCAGGCTCTGGTGATCGCTACACCCTGTATGTTGCTTTCGACAGCGATGCTGGGGAGGTCGCGAATGGAGGTGTTAGAGGACAGGTCTCGGAGGCTATGCAGTTCGACTTCGTGAAAGTCGCAGGACAGTGGAAGATAAGCGGGATGAAGCGCGTCAACTATCGATCGCAGGGCCAAGTGTGGTCACATGGGGGCAACGGGGCTGCACCCAATTCGGAGCCCACCGTACCACCGGTGGTCACGGCCACACCAGTAACCGGCTCTTCACGATAGGGGTGGATGGGGGATGGCAAAGCCTTCCATCTACATCCTACTCCCCGCCGTAGCGGTGATGCTTTCAACGCTGGCTTTCTCGTCACCCTCCTACGCTCTGTCTAGGTGCCAAGACCCTGTAAATGGACGTAGTACGTATATAACGGGGAACGGCCCCGGCGCCGTAAAAGGCGTTCACATCGACGACCCGTATGAGTACGGTAGCGGGTATGATTGTACCGAGTACTGGCTGCAAGTGCGAGGTGTCATTTACTTCGATGGCGTGAAGGAGGGCGATACTGGATACGTGTCGCAGTATGGTTCGAATTACCTTCGTGTGTACAGCATACCGCACGACTCAGGCGTGTGCAATGGCATTGCTATACACGCCCGAGGCTACCACAACTTTCAATGGCGGCCAGATACCGCGATCGTCTATTACACAATGGACGCGTATTGCTGACGCTACTGTAGCTTGAAGACCTACACCCAACGAGCGTCCGCGCATTCTTCGGATGCGCAACTCGATGCGCGGCAAGTATCTCTGATCGGCCCTCACCTGCTCAGGCATCCGGAAAGTAGCGCCCGCGGCAGCGAAGTAGATGCCGCGGGCGCTCTAAGCCCCGCCCTCCCACAGGCCGCAGCGGCTCAGCCAGCCGAGCAAGCGCCGCCGCGTCCTCACGAGGAGGATCAGCAGCTGGTAGCGCGGGCTGGGGACGAGCATCGTGGAGCCGCACACCTCGCAGTCGTACCAGCGTCCGAGCTCGTTGGTGCGGTGCTCCCGGCTCACCCTGTGCGTGGGATCGCTCCCGCAGGCCGGAGCGCGCATCCCGTTCCTCCTCGTTTCAGCTCCCTGTATTCATAATGCAGGATCGGTGTAAAGTTGCAGTAAACTCGTGGCATCCCGATGTGAAGATTTCGGTAAGAGCCGGACCTGACTTTATGACGTCTCCCGGGGGGCATTTGTTCCGCTCTCGAGAGCCCCCGCACCCTCGGCGGCCCGGAACGACACCGAATCCGGGTAATGGGTCTGTCATTCCGAGGCCCCCTACCCCTGTCATTCTGAGGCCCGAAGGGCCGAAGAATCTGTCCGGGAGGCTTTGCCGCGTCCTCCCTTGTAGATCCTTCGCCTGCGGCTCAGGATGACAGACGTCAGCAACGCCTGGATGACAATGTATTGGTGTTCACCCGGAAACCGTATGGCGGGCTCGCTGCCAGGATTCGGTATGAGCCGGGATGACGAGTATGGGTTGGCCCGGGATTGGCAATGGACAGGTGTTCACCAAGGAGCCGTCATTACGGGTTCCTCGTGAGCTCGGCGACGCGGATGTGCCCGGCGAGGTCGCGCCAGGATCGCACTCCCCAGCCGGGCAGCCTCTCGCCCACCTCCCGCGCAAGGGGCTCGTACTGCCGTGGGTCGAGCTCGAGCAGGCATCGGGCGCGCGGGGTTGTGTGGCCGGGGAGTTGTGGGAGCAGGGCTCGGATGACGTCCAGCCCGTCCGCTCCGCCGTCCAGGGCCTCCCTCGGCTCCCACTCGCTCACCTCGGGCTGAAGCGTTGCGATCTCCTCGCCCGGCACGTACGGCAGGTTAGCGACGACGAGGTCCGCGGGCTCGGGCAGCCCCTCGAGCAGGGAGCCCCGAACGAAATGCACTTGTGCTCCGAGCCTCCCGGCGTTGCGCTGCGCCAGCTCGAGCGCGGCCAGAGACGTGTCCAGCCCGTAAACCCTCCAGCGGGGCCGCTCGAGCGCGAGGGTGACCGCGACGCACCCGCTGCCCGTGCCCACGTCCGTCACCGTCGCGTCGTCCGGCTCGCGGCCAGCGAGCGCGCGCTCGACGAGCAGCTCGGTCTCCGGTCGGGGGATGAGCACGTCGCGGCTCACCTCGAACTCCCTCCCCCAGAACTCCTTGCGGCCCCTGATGTACGCGACCGGCTCCAGGGCCTCGCGGCGGGAGATCAGCGCCTCGTAGCGCGCACGACTGTCCTGGGGCACCTGCTCGCTCAGACGCGCGAGCAGGCGGGAGCGGTCGGTGCCGAGCGCGTGCGCTAGCAGCACCTCCGCGTCGAGCTCGGGGGTGTCCACGCCCGCGGCACCGAGCCTGTCCGTGCCGGAGATCAGGAGGTCCCGCACCGTGATCACGCTCACATTGTGCCATCTTTCACAATCTTGACGGGCGACTCGGATGGTGCCATCATTCTTACACCGGATCGTGGGTGAGGCCGGGGGCGACCCCACCAGGAGTCTGACGGTAGGAGAGTTCGCGATGGGCAAGCTGCGAGTACTGTCGAAGCTGGGAGACAGCACGACCGTGTGGGAGGAGGAGGCCGCGGAGGCGGTAAGGGAGGCCGAGCGGATCTTCAACGAGGAGCGGGCTCGCGGGTCCACGGCGTTTCGGGTGAGGCCGGACGCACCGGCCGAGCGGATCGAGGAGTTCGACCCGAAGGCCGAGCACATCGTGATGGTCCCGCGCGTGGCCGGGGGCTGAGGAGCGCCCCGGCCACACTCCGACGCAACACCTCTGCTCCTTCTGCTGATACCCCCAACTTTTTTCGCCGTTCGCGCGTAATATCCATAGAGCACACCGGTGAGCTCACCGTAGCACAGGGGAGCCGGGTATGGATGAGCGGGCGGCGATCGCGCTCCTGAAGTCCGGCGACGCGAGCGGCCTCGAAGCGCTCGTGAGGTCCCACTACCTGGCGGCCGTGCGAGCCGCGTACCTCATCACGCGCGATCGGGCACTCGCGGAGGACTGCGCGCAGGACGCCTTCCTCAGGGCATACGGCGCGATCGCCCGCTTCGACCCCTCCCGACCCTTCAAACCGTGGCTCCTGCGCATCGTCGTGCGCGAGGCCACGAACGCCGTGAGCCGGAGCGCGCGAAGCTCTTCGCTCGAGTCCGCCAGCGGCGTCGCGCTCGAGGACCTGCTCCCGGACCCCTCTCCGGGGCCCGAGGAGGAGCTGGAGGGAGCGGAGCTGCGCGAGGTCGTGTGGGAGGCTCTGGGCAGGCTGCCCGCGCGGGAGAGGGCCGCGGTCGTGATGAGATACTACCTGGGGATGAGCGAGGCGGAGATGGCCGCGGAGCTAGAGTGCGCTCCGGGCACGGTCAAGTGGCGCCTGCACGAGGCGAGACAGAGGCTGCGCGTCCTGCTTCGCCCCCTGACGCAGAGGTGAGCGTTGATGGAAGAGCGGAAGATCGCGAGAGCGCTCGAGGAGATAGCGGCGAGGGGAGTGCCCTCGACGGGCGATCCCTGGCCCGGGCTGCGGGCTCGGATCGAGCACGGGGAGTACGCGCACCCGAACGGCCTGCCCGGCTCCGAACTCGGGATCATCGGGCCAGCGACGGAGCGGAGCGTGGCGCGAGGCTTCGGCCACCGGCTCGCGGCCGTGGGCCTCGCGGGGCTCACGCTGCTCGTGGTGATCGCGGCCGCGCTGCTCCTGTCCCGCTACGGGCAGCCGGGCAACGAGGCGCTCTCGGGAGGTCACCGGCACGGCCAGGACGCCGTCTCTCCGAGCTCCACTCCCCGCCACCGACCGCACAACGTACAGGCCACGGCGAACATCACCCCGCCCGGCACACGGGCCTCTTCCCACGCCATCGCCGTCAGCGCGCGCGGCCCGATCGCCGTCCCCGGCCTGTACGTGACGCGGATCGAGGACGACGTGGACGCCGCGGGCGAGACGCGGGATCTGGTAAGGCTGGATCCGATAAGCCTCCGCGCATCTTCGCCTGTGCTAGGCTTGACGATCCCGTGGTCGTTCGGTCCGAGCTCGGTGAACACGCAGTACCTGGCCTCGAAGGACGGCTCGACCGTCGCGGTGGTCGTCTACCAGCCGATCCTCCAGCTCCCGGGGTCCACGCTGATCGAGGTCCTCGACGCGCGCACCGGGCAGCAGAGGGCGCGCTTCTACTCTCCGGTGCCCGTACAGGTCTACGGCCTGTCGCCCGACGGCACCCGGATATACGGGACCGCACCGCCGGAGACCAGCTCCTGCGGGGTATCGCGCAAGTCCTACGTGCTCGATGCCTCGACAGGGCGCGTGATCACCTCCGCTCGCATCAGTCTGCCAATGTGTGAGGGAGCGCTGTACGACGCATCGGATCGGCTCGCGTACATCGTCCAGCAGCCCGACATCGCCGGGCAGCGAGGAGCCTCCCCGAACCCGACGATCGTGAAGTACGACCTCGCGACAGGCAGGGCCGTGGGCAGCGTCAGGCTCGACGGCATCCGGGCGGGCGCGTGGCCCACGAACGAGGTGGCGCACGGGATGCCCGTGTACGAGCAGAACCAGCCAGCCTATGCGCTGAGCCCCGACGGCACACGCCTCGCAGTGCTGGACGGTCGGACGAGCACGCTCACGCTGATTGATACCCGGACGATGCGGGCGATCCATACGAGGGCGATCACCCGACCCCGGAGCCTGCTCGAGAGGCTCGGGCTGGCTCCGGAGACCGCCGAGGCGAAGGAGCTGGTGCGGGGGGTGTCGCTCGGCGCCGTGTTCTTGCCGGACGGTCGCGCCGTGTACGTCACGGGCGAGCGGATCAGCAGCATCGCCCAGGTGCCGAACAATGTGCACGGCCTGGGCGTCAGGCTGGTGGACGTGGACACGGGAGAGGTGCTCGCGCAGGGCATGAGGGGGCGGGACGTGAGCCTCGTGGGGATCCTGCCGGGCCGGGGCGTGTACGTCACGGTCTCCCCGGGCAGCTCCGACGCGAGCACGCAGGCCACTCTGTACCGGCTCGACCCTCGCACGCTCGGAATCGAGGCCACGACCCGCTACGACGAGAGCGGGAGGATCGTGCTCCTGGGGGGAACGAGCGCTCCCGACGGCTCCGGGCCGTAGCCCACGACCTCTGAAGACACACGTACCGTCGCGCCGAGCCACCTTTGCAGCGGACTCGGAATGAAGTGCGGGCGAGGGCGTCCCCGCGGCTCCATTGCCCGTTGGGCTCCGGAGCCGCACTGGACCGAATCCGCGATCGGGTGTATATTCCGAGCAGCGCGAGTGATCGAGCACGCGCGCCACGGCGGCTCTGCACCCGGCACCCCAGGACGGCGCTTTCGGGTTGCTCGGAGGTGTGAGATGGACCTGGACCTGCTGATCGAGACGCACGAGCTGACGAAGAGGTACGGGCGCAGGACCGTCGCTGTGAGGAGCCTGAGCCTCCGGATCCGGCGAGGGGAGACCTACGGCTTCCTGGGTCCGAACGGCGCAGGCAAGACCACCACCCTCCGAATGCTCACGGGGCTCGTCCGCCCCACCTCCGGCAGCGTCAGGGTGCTGGGCCACAAGCCCGGAGACCCGAGGGCGCTTGCGAGGCTCGGGGCGATGGTCGAGTCCCCAGCCTTCTACCCCTATCTCTCCGGACGCGACAACCTCCGCGTCATGGCGCTCTACACCGGCAGGCCGTACTCGAAGGTGGAGGAGGCGCTGGACACGGTGAAGCTGGCGTACAGCGCGAGGGAGAAGTTCGGGGTGTACAGCACGGGGATGAAGCAGCGGCTGGGGGTGGCTGCGGCGCTCCTCAAGGATCCCGAGCTGTTCATCCTGGATGAGCCCACGAGCGGGCTGGACCCGGGAGGGATAGTGGACATGCGGGAGCTGATCCGCAAGCTGGGGGAGGCGGGTCGGACGGTGCTGCTCTCCAGCCACGACATGGGGGAGGTGGAGCAGA
>CADDYR010000014.1 GCA_902810765.1 Chloroflexota bacterium | reverse complement strand
CTACCACCGCGCGAAGATGAACAGCGCCGCGAGGTCGGGCAGCTACTCCGCGGAGCTGGAGAAGGCAGCCTGAGCCGATGCCGAGAGAGCTCATCCCTCCCCTGCTGACTCCCCTGCTCGGAGACGTCCGTGTGGACACCGCGCGCGTGTGCGCGCTGGCCGAGAGAGTGCTCGACGCTGGCGCGACGGGCGTGTTCGTGCTCGGCTCGACAGGCGAGGGGCCGTACCTCACGCCCGATCAGCGGCTGGACGTCGTGAGGGCGGTCACCGAAGCCGCACGAGGACGCGCGCCGGTGTACGTGGGAGTATCGGACACGAGCGCGCGCCGCGTGCTCGAGGCGATGCGCGCGCTGTCCCTGCCGGGCGTCGAGGCGTTCGTCGTAACGCTGCCGTACTACGGCGCGTGCTCGGAGCCCGATGCGCAGAGGTCGTTCTTCACGAGCCTGGCGAACAAGGCTCCCCGACCGCTGATCCTGTACAACATCCCGCAGGCTGTGCACGCCTCGATCCAGCTCGAGGTGGTGCGCGATGCGCTCCTCGACCACTCGAACGTCACCGCCATGAAAGACAGCAGCGGAGATGCTGCCTACCTCGATAGGGCGCTGGAGATGGCCGGGGGCCGCGACTTCTTCGTGCTGCAGGGCGCGGAGCCCCTCGCCGCGCTCACGCTTCTGCTCGGCGGGCGCGGGCTCGTGCCGGGCATGGCCAACGTCGCGCCCCAGTTGTATGCGGGGATGATCCGCGCCGCCGACGAGGGCGATACCGCGATGGTTCTGGAGCTTCAGAGGCGGAGCAACGCGCTCGGCCGGATGCACGCGCACGGCCACTGGCTCGCGTGCCTCAAGACCGCCGCGAGCCTGCTCGGGCTGTGCGACCCGGCGCTCGCGGCACCCGTCGCCCCGCTTGCGGCGGAGGCGAAGGCGAGGGTGAGGTCGGTGCTGGAGCAGGAAGACCTGCTCAGCGGCTGAGCGTTGCGGGGACCGGAAAGGGGACGCTCTCTCGAGCGTCCCCTTCGTGCTGCCCCCTGACCGCGCTAGTGCTTCGTCTCGTAGATCTTCTCCGGCTGCCAGACCGTATCGAACGGGTTGGTCGGATAGACGACGTAGCCCTTCACGTACGGCTTGATCAGCTCGAGGTTCTCGGGGTGGATGTAGAACGCGACGGGAGCCATCTTCGCCAGGTAAGCGTCCGCCTGCTGGTAGATAGGCGCTGCCTGCTGGATCGGCAGCTTGTCCGCCTTGTTCACCAGCTGATTGAAGTGAGGATCGTTCCACCCGTAGGGAGCCAGGCTCGAGTTGTTGCCGAACACGAGCGACAGCCAGTCCTGAGGATGTGGATAGTCCTGGATCCAGCCCAAGAGGTAGATCTTCAGCTTCGGGCTGCGCTGGGACAGGTAGGTCTGCAGCTGTGCCGGGTCCATCGGCGTGGGCGTGATGTTCACGTTCAGCACGCGCTTGAGGTTCTGAGACCAGTAGATCGCCCTATCCTTGGCCGCCGGGTCGTTGTTGGCGTAGTTGAGCTCGAGCGTAGGAAAGCCCTTCCCGTTCGGGTACCCAGCCTCGGCTAGGAGCTTCTTCGCCAGGCTCGGGTCGTACTTCTGCTGGAACTTGGTCTGGTATCCGGCTATGCCGGGATACAGGAAGCTGCCGGCGGGCTTTCCGGCGCCGTTGTCTACCTGCTTGATGTACCGCTGGCGGTCGAGGGCCGCCGCGAACGCCTGGCGCACCTTCACCTTGTTGAACGGCGGGTCCACGTTGTCGAATCCCATGTAGTCGGTCTCGGCGGCGATCTGCCTGTGGAGCTGCGCCTTGAGCGTCGCATCGCGCTCGACCTCGGGCAGGAGCGTCGAGTCGAGCCCGATCACGTCGAACTGCCCCTGCTTGTACGCCAGGAACGACGTCTGCGCGGAGCTGATCTCCTTGTACACGAGCGTCTTGATGCCCGGCTTGCCCCGGAAGTAGCTGTCATTGCGCTCGAGCACCCACTCCTGCTTGGGCTTCCACGTGACCACCTTGAACGGCCCGTTGCCGATGTAGTACGCCGGGTTCTTCCACCAGTTCGGGCCGCCCTTCTCGACCATGTCCTTCCGGGACGGGTAGGTGACCCAGGTGGCCATCACGTACGGGAAGTAGCCTGCGGGCTCGATGAGCTTGATCTGCAGCGTGTGCGGATCGAGAGCCTTGATCGAGTTCTGCATCGTCGTCTGCATCTGCTGCATCTTCGACTTCGGAGTCTTCGATGGATCAGCCGTGCGCCATGCCTGACAGCCGACGATGTCGAACAGGATCGAGGAGTAGTTACCGTTGACCACGGGGCTGCACGCCCTCTGGATGGCGTAGGCGTAGTCGCTCGCGGTGGTTGGCCTGCCGTCCGTGTACTTCAGGTTCGGGTTGATCTTGAAGGTGTAGGTCTTGCCGTCCTTCGAGACGGTCATGCTCTGGGCGCCGTTCGCCGCCACGAGGTTCTTCGGCGTGAGCGCGAGCAGGGGCACGAACACCTTCGAGGAGATCTCGATCTCGTTCACAAACGACTCGACCTGCGGGTCCACCGTCGTGACCTCGTTGCCAAGGTTGAGGGTGAGCGTGGCGTTCTGTACGGCGCCCGGCTGGCTGGCCCCTCCGCCCATGAGCGCAGGCTGCAGCTTGCTCGCGGCGAGGTTGACTCCGCCTCCCTGTGCGGTCGTGGGCTGCGCGCCCGCGGTCGTGGTGGCGGGCGCTGTCTTCGTCGCGCCAGGCGACGCCGTCGCGCTCGGGGACACGGCCTTCGTGGCCGCAGTGGTGACGCTCGGCTTTGCAGCGGTAGGCTTCTTCGTCGCGGTCGTCGGAGTCGTCTTAGCAGCTGCGCTCGGGCTGGAGGTGCTCTTTGCACCGACACCTCCGCTTCGACCGCACGCGACGAGCAGGCCCGAGAGCACCATGATTACCGCGACCCACCATCCCAGGTGGGTGGCGTGTGAGCGGATTGTCTTCACGTTTCGCCTCCTGATATCGAAGGTTATGGACTCGCATCCGCGAGAGCGCGGACGCAAAACGCGCGAGGGGTCACTCGCGCGCTGAAACGTGTTACGCTCGCACTACCACCCCCCTGCCATTCTCGTACGAGGTCCCCTATGGCAGAAGTGTCTGAGCTTGATCGTACGCCATTGTGGGTCGCCTTACGTCTACTCCTCATTATATCCCCGCGCCCGGCCCGCGCAAATCCGCGGCAGGCGCGCGACCGGGCTGAGCGAGACAGCTAAGGGTGAGGGACGACGACCTGAGCCTAGCCGGAGGCGGAGCCGACGACCTCCTGGAGGGAGCTCACGCCGCGCCTCTCCATCCAGGCCACGAGCCCCCGGTTGATCTTCGCGGCGACGGCCGGTCCCTCGCCGCGCAGCGCGGTGACGAGCTGCACGGCCCGAGCGCCCGCCGCGATCTTCTCCAGCGCGGTCGCGGCGTCCTTCACGCCCCCCACGCCGATGACGTCCACCGCACCCGACGTCGCGCGGTGGATGTAGGCGACCTTCTCCGTCGCGATCCTCCGGAAGCAGGGGTCATCGCCGCTCAGCCCCCCGGGCTCGTCGCGCCAGCGATCCCCGTAGCGCGCCTTGATCTCCGGATCGGCAACGGTGTTCGTCGCGATGATGCCCGCGAGCCCGTGATCGGTCACCACCTGGATCACGTCGTCCGTGGCCCCGAGCGAGAGCTCGGGCGCGATCTTGACGAACAGTGGCTTGCGTCCGCCCATCGCCTCCATCGCCTCGAGCACTGCAAGCACGATCTCGGTGAGAGGCCCTCTCTCCTGGAGCTCGCGCAGGCCCGGCGTGTTGGGCGAGGAGACGTTGATCGCGAAGTACGAGGCGTAAGGGTGCAGGGCTCGCACGACCGCGGCGTGCGCCTCGGGCGCACCCTCGGGCGGCACGTCGCGGTTCTTCCCGACGCTCACGCCCACGGGGATGCCCATGCCTAGGTACGCTTCCAGGTTCCTCGCGACCGCCCGCGCTCCGGGGCTGTTGAACCCGAGCCGGTTGATCACCACCCCGGGCGCGACCGCGAACTGGCGCGGACGTGGATTGCCAGGCTGAGGATGCTCGACGACGGTCCCGACCTCCACGCCCGAGAAGCCGAGCGCGTACAGAGCCCTCACGGCCTCGCCCGACTTGTCCCATCCCGCGCCGACCATCACCGGGCTGTCGAGCTCTATCCCGGCGACAGTGACCCTGAGCCTGGGATCGCGCAGCCTGCCCGAGGGGCTCGCCAGGCGCTCGAGGAGGTCGAGCGCGAGGGGCCACCGCTCGGCGAGGTGCAATGCCCTGTGGACGTTGTGGTGCCAGGTCTCCGAGTCGAGCCTGTCGAGAGCTGGTGAGATGATACGCCTGTACACGGACCGGCCACGACTATAGAGGATTCTGCGGGGCGGGTGCAATCATACCGCTACCCCGCCCTCCACCCTCCGGTACACCGCCTCCCGGTTGATCATCCGGTCCACGTGCCCTATGATCCGCAGCTTCAGCGCCGCGACCTCGTGGGCGAACCGCACCGCGACCGGCCAGGGCTTCCCATCCAGGTGCGCCAGGAGCAGGGCAGACCAGAAGGCGTCGCGCGCGCCCGTCACGTTCTCGACCCGCACTATCGGCAGAGGCCCCACACGCTCGACGACGCGCCCGTCCGAGATCGTCACGGTGCCGCCGCTGCGGGTTACGATCACCACCTCGGCTCCGAGATCGTGGAACTCGCGCAGGCACGCCTCCTCGAGCGCCTGCTCGTCCATGTTGTAGTCGAACAGCCTGCGTGCGTCCTCGAGCGACGGCTTGACGAGCGTGACGTTCGGCATGACCTCGGCGATCACCTCCCACGCCTCGTCCTTGTCCGGCCAGATGCGCGGAGAGTAGTTGGGGTCGAGCGAGACGAGCTTGCCGTGCCGCCTGGCGAGCCTGAGCGCCCTCCGGATCGCCGAGCGCTCGGGCTCCTTCGAGAGCGCGAACACGGAGGTATGGACCGCCGCCGCCCGCTCGATCAGGTCCTCCGACACGTCGCGGATGTGGAGCAGCTGGTCGGCGCCCCGGTTCACCTGCATGTCGGGCACGCTCACGGTGCGGGTGACGAACGTGTTCGTCGTGGGCAGCTCGTCCGTCCGGAGCAGGCACTCGGTGCTGACGCCGTGTCGCTGCAGCTGCTCCTCGAGGAACTCGCCGAAGTACTCGGTGCCGACCTTCGAGAGCACGGCCGAGCGCCCGCCGAGCTTCGCGACGTACACGGCCACGTTCGCGGGCTGGCCGCCGAGGTATCGCGTGAACTGCCTCGCGGTGCGCAGCGACCTCACCTGCTCGTACGATATGAAGTCCACGAGCGTCTCGCCGACCGCGAGCACGTCCAGCCGGAGGTACACATCGGCGAGCTGCTCCACCGTGAGCGCGTTCTCCTTGGCCGGCCGCGTGAACCACTTGGGGATGGGCAGGGTCCTCACCGTGCCGCCGTGCACGTCTTCCGCCGCCCCGGACAGGCCGTTCGCGCTCGCGCCGCCCGTCGTCGCGCGGACCTCGCGCTCGGTCTCGTCCACATCCCGCCGGCGCCCGGTCAGCGCCTCGAGGTATCCCTCCGCCGTGCGCTGCCAGGTGTACCGCTCGAGCACGCGTCTGTAGCCGGCCTCGGCGTATCGGGCCCAGCGCTCGGGGCTTGCGACGAGCGAGTACAGACCGGCGCTGACCTCCATCGTGTCCGTCGGGTCCACGAGCACCCCGTACTCCTCGTCGCCCGAGCGCAGGCTCTCGCTCGGCCCCCCGAACTTTGTCACGACCGCCGGCAGCCCCGCGGCCATCGCCTCGAGCGGCGCGAGTCCGAAGGGCTCGTACAGCGCCGTGAGCGCGAACACGGAGCGCAGGCCGGAGAAGAATCTGTACCCGGCAGCGAGCTCGTTCTGGCCCCGGAGCGCGAACATCGAGACCTGCCCCCGCAGTCTCTGCTGGTCCACCGCGCGCATGATCTCGTCGAGCACCGCCGCCTCGGCCGGCCCGGCCCCGGAGTAATCGCGGAACGGATCGTCGAGGTCCCCGGTGATGATGACGAGGTTCGCGCGCTCACGGAGCGCGGGGCTGCCACCAAACGCCCGCACCAGGCCGACATGGTTCTTCTTCGGGTCCAGCCGGCTCGAGGCCACCACGCACGGCAGCTGCCGCCGCTCCTCGGGCAGGTCTCGCGCGAGCGCCTCCACGATGTGCTGGTGCACCGCGTCCTCGTTCACATAGCAGATGGCGCGATTGAAGATCTGCATCGAGACCCCGGGCGGCACCACCGCGAAGCGCGAGTCGTCCGTGGGGTCTATCGCGCCGCGGTATGCGTTGTGGGTGTACTGGCTGTACCGCTCCTGAGAGGTCGAGGTTATGTTCACAGTGGAGCGGTTCATCGCGAGGCGCTCGGCGGCGATCCGCGAGGAGTAGTGATACCTGGCGTCGAGGGCTGCTAGGTTGTGGGCGTTCACGCCCTGCTTGTCCATCTTCTGCGCGCCGAGGGAGTGCGCCGTGAAGCTGAACGGGACGCCCATCCGCTCGCTCAGGAGCGCCGCGCACAGCCCCCCGTCCCCGTAGTGGGCGGTGAGCAGGTCGGGCATCCGGCCCTCGCGCTCGTACCGCTCCAGCAGGCGGGGCACGAGCTCCGTGCCGAGGTACGGCCAGAGGTCCTCCTTGCGCAGGAAGTGGTCCGGCCCGCAGGGGATCCTCAGGATGCGTACGTTCGGATGGCCGGGGTAGCCGTCCACGTCGGAGGCGAACTCGGGCCACTCGGGGTCGACGATGCGCCGCGTGGCTATGTCCACGCGATGGCCCATCTCGCCCATGGCGAGCGCGAGCTGCTTGACGTACACGAGCTGACCGCCGAAGTCGGGGTGCGCCGTCCAGTGGCTGTCCTTCGGGTCGAAGTTGCCCTGCGGGTTCAAGAAAGCCAGGTGCATCGAGCCGCCCTCCAAATAGGGAGCTGATGTGAGGGGGGAAGGATGTCCCCCTCACACTCCCCCTATCAGGGAGGGGAGTCCCTCCCCTCGCATCATCTCCTTCGCGCGCGTTGATGGCCGATATCATAACACCAGCCAGCCGGACGCGGGGAGAGCGGCCGTCCGGCTAGTCGCGCTTCTCCGGCCGCTTGATCTCCTGGACGTTCAGGTCACCGCCGATGAGCTGCCTGAGCGAGTCGAACATCCGCACGGCATCCTCGCCGCGGGACGCCGGCATCATCCGCAGGTAGCCGCCGGAGTCCCCGAAGAAGATCGTGGGGGTGCCGAACACGCCTCGCTCCCGAGCCTCCAGATAGTCCGTCATCAGCCTGTCGGTGATGTCGGGCGCGTCGAGGTCGCGCTGGAAGCGCTCGAGGTCGAGATCAGCCCTCTCGGCCACCCACAGGACGGTCTCACGGTTCAGGTCTCGCTTGCGCTCGTGTCGCGCTTCGAGCAGGAGGTGGTGGAATCGGTCGAACGCCTCCGTCCCCTGCCGTCGCGCCGCCTCGGCGCCCTTGAACGCCGCGAGCGAGGGCGCGCTCTCCTCGGACTGCTCCCAGATCTGCCAGCCCTCCTCCCTCGAGTTCACCTGCTCGAGCGAGAAGTAGCGCCAGTCCACGTCGAGGGAGTCACGTCGCTCCCTGACCTCTCGCAGCCACACGGCTGCTTCGTGGACGTATGGTCAACGGTAGTCGTAGTAGACGGTTATCGTGTCGCTCATGTTGCCTCCTCATCCGGTGCGTAGCGGGGTCTCGACGCCAGCACTCACAACCATCTCCTCCACCTCCTCGTCCGTGGCGTCCGGAGGCGGGGGCGCGATACCGAATCCAACTGCGTAGCTCTGCTCGATTATGCCTCTGCGCGCGAGCCGCATCGCGCCCTCGAGCCTGCCGATCAGCGGCGAGTCGGGGGCCACGCCCAGGAGCATCTCGCGCACCTGACGCATCAGGTCCACCGCCTTGTTGAAGGTGAGCACGAGGTCCCCCTCGCCGAGCTGGACCTTGTCGAGCACCTTGCCGAGGCTCGCGCCCAGGCACCAGGCGCGCATCATGCCGAAGAAGTACGGGTTGTGCCCCTCCGAGAGGGCGAAGCCGGCCTTGCGCTCGGCGCTGATGATTCTGGTCTGCAGCTCCGCGAGGTCGCGGCGCAGCCGCACCAGGTGGCTCGGGAGCACGTGGCGGTTACCGAACTGACGGTCGCGGTCGTACGCGAACCACGAGAACACCTCCGCCAGGTCCGCGGGCGAGAGCTCGTCCAGAAGCCCCCGCCAGATCATCTCGCATATGATGAGCCCGTTCGTGTCGAACACGTTGGCCAGTAGGTCGGTCTTCTCCGTGGGCTCGCCGTCACTGAGGTAGCCGAAGGTGTGGAGCACGGACACGATGCCGCGCAGCACCCGCCTCGCCCTCTGCTCCTCCTGCCTCATCCGCTCCTCGAGCGCCCTCTCGGCCTCCGCCCTCCGCTCCAGGTACGACGCCGCCTCGCGCAGGTGCGCTCTGTGCCGCTTGCGTACCGGGCAGGGATCGCACACGTGGCCCCGCAGTCTCCCGGCGAGCTCCTCCATCGCCTCGCCGGTGCGCGCGATCTCGCCCCTCAGGCGCTCGATCTCCGGGCCGATGGTCGCCTCCACGCGCTCGCGGTGGCGGCCAGCCCACTCGCCCAGGCTAGGCAGCTCGAGCCCCCGCACTCGCCAATCGAGCTCCTCCCAGTCCTCGACGTGCACGCCCGCGACGTCGCCTGCGCCCAGCGCCTCGGCGATCCCGGGCGGGAGCTCGACCCTCATCTCGGCGTTCGGCAGGTAGTCTATCTCGGTGTACGACTGCACGCGCTCGAGCCCGCGCGAGCGCAGCACGCGGATCTGGCCGTCCGGGCCACGCCCCGCGTACACGACCCAACCCGCCTCTCCGAGGTGGAGCATCGTTCCAACCGGCAGGGTTCTGAAGAGCTTGCGCAGGGCCTCTCGCGTCGGCTTGTGCCAGGGCGTCTCGCGCAGCCTCAGCCGGAGGGCGGACACGTCGCTGCGTAGCTCGTCCAGCCTGCGCTTCAGGGTGGCCCGCTCGTGCACGAGCTGGGTGTACTCTCCCAGGAGCTCCTCGCCGTTGTCGTAGCCTATCAGGCAGCCGGTAGGCACCGCCTCGGCCCGCTGCTGCCAGGCAGTCACCTGATCGGAGAGCTCGCGCACCTTGCGCACCATCTGGAACTGCATCAGGCTCTCGCGCAGGACGTACAGCACGCGGTCCCCGCGCGGGGGGTCCCAGAGGTTGAGCACCGTGTTGTAGCGCAGGGCGAAGGTGCTCTCGACCGGCAGCAGTTCGCCCGTGGCGATCCCTATCGCCTCCTCGAAGCTAACCCAGGTGCTGTACGGGATCACGATGTAGCCCGTAGTATCTATCCCGCGCCTCCCGGCTCGGCCCGCCATCTGCTGGAACTCGTTCGGGATGAGGGGGCGAACGCTCTGGCCGTCGAACTTGCTCAGCGCGCCCACCACGACCGAGCGGGCGGGCATGTTGATCCCGAGCGCGAGCGTGTCGGTGCTGAAGACCACGGACATCAGCCCACCGGCGAACAGCTCCTCGACGAGCTGCTTGAGCACGGGCAACAGCCCGGCGTGGTGGAAGCCGATGCCCTTGCGCGCGAGCTGGACTACCGTCTGGACCTGCCCGAGGTTGCGGTCCTCGGGGAGGAGACGGTCCACGAACCGCCGGACAACGTCCTCGATCCCCCGCCTCTGCTCGCGAGACCTCACCAGCTTCATCCCGAGCGAGGCGCACAGCTCCGCGGCGGCCTCGCAGTCCCGACGACTGAACAGGAAGTATATGGCGGGCAGGAGGTCGCCGTCGCGCAGCGCGGTCACGATCTCCGGCGGCTCGGGCTCGCGCCTGACATCCTCCGGGGCTTCGCCCGGCCTCCTCGCGCGGCCGCCCCGGTAAGTCCGTCGTCTCGCCTCACCACCGATCCCCCTCAGCGCCTCCGACGGGTTGCCCCGCTCGTCCAGCGCCGGCTGGAGCTTGTCGTCCACGAAGTACAGGTGCGTCAGGGGCACTGCGCGCTCCTCGTGCACGATCAGCTTCGTGGGACGGTGCACCCGGCTCATCCAGTCGGCTATCTCGGCCGCGTTCGAGACGGTGGCGGACAGCGCGATCAGCTGGATGTACTCGGGGCAGAGGATGATCGCCTCCTCCCAGGTCGTCCCACGCTCGACGTCCGCCAGGTAGTGGACCTCGTCGAACACGACGCACGCGACGTCGTCCACCTCCCACGGGCTCTGCAGCAGCATGTTGCGGAGCACCTCGGTGGTCATCACCAGGATGCGGCCGTCGCGGTTCTCGATGACGTCGCCGGTGAGCAGTCCGACGTCATCGCCGTAGCGGGCACGAAAGTCGCGGAACTTCTGGTTGCTGAGGGCCTTGATGGGCGTGGTGTATATGACGCGATGGCCCCTGAGCCAGGCGTCGTGCACGCCGAACTCGGCGACCACCGTCTTGCCAGTGCCTGTCGGCGCGGCGACGAGCACAGAGCCGACGGTGAGGTAGGCGTCTATCGCCTCCCACTGGAACGGGTCCAGCTCGAAGGGGTAGAGCTCCTCGAAGCGCTGCTTGATGTCCGCGTGCTCAGTCCTCATGAGGGAACGGCAACGGCCTCAGACCCCGGGCACGGTACGTGACCACGCATACGTGCGTGCCGTCCTGCTGATGAGCCACGGCTGTCTGGAACTCGACGATGAAGTCCTCGTGCTCGTTCAGCCACTCCAGTACCTCGGCGAGCACGGCCTCCTGCTGCTCGCCGGCAAACCGCTGGGCCTGCCACATCTCCCTCTCCCGTTTATCCGTCAATCCAGCGCAATTATAGCACCCGCCACTTCCCGCCCACTCGCCGGGAGACATCGTAAAAAATCGTTCACCTTGGATGGAAACCTTTCGGCCGTTTGAGCGTTATATATAGTAGGACAGGCAAAAAGGAGCAGACATCCCTCCGAGGAGGAGGCGGAAGTGGTGAGCCGCCTCCTCCACTGTCCGTTCCAACCCCCTCCCCGCCTTGCTGCCACGCTGCTACAATGAAGCATCGTGTGGGGGCAGTCCCGTAGTAAGGATTCGAATGAGCTCGCGTAGTCAGCGCCAGGGAAAGAAGAATCGAGCGACGAGGGCTCGACGTCAGCAGCCGCACAGGCGGACGCGCCAGCAAGGTCTCCTCGAGGGCAGGCTCCCCCTGATCGGCGGCGCGGCGATCGTGTTGATCCTGATCGTGGCGATCGCGATCGGGCGGCTGATGGGCAGCGGCAACACCGCTCAGGGCGCGGGCCAGCCGATCGCCGGTATCGAGTGCTCGGAGACCGAACAGGTCAACTACCACGTCCACGCGCACCTCGCCATCTTCGTCAACGGCCAGGAGCAGACCGTGCCCGCGAACATCGGGATCGAGCCGACCTGTCTCTATTGGCTGCACACCCACGACGCTTCCGGCGTGATCCACGTCGAGGCACCTCAGCAAGGCGACTACACCCTGGGCCAGTTCTTCGACATCTGGGGCCAGCCGCTCAGCAGCACGGAGCTGCTGGACCACAAGGCCGACGCGCAGCATCAGGTCGTGGCGTACGTGAACGGCAGGAAGTTCGATGGGTCGCTGCGCGACATCCCGATCACGCCACACGCGGTGATCGTGCTCGAGTACGGGCCGCCCTTCGTGGCGCCACCCTCGTACACCTTCCCGCAGGGGCTGTAGCCCGCACCACGGCGGGAGGCTCCAGCCCCGCAATCCCGAGCCCTTCGCGGAGTTTACCCTCGAGCGAAGCGAAGGGCTCGGGGATAAACTCCGCGAAGGATCTTAGAAGGCTTCGCCTCGCACCATGCCTGTAATAGATTCTTCGGCCTCAGAATGACGGTCAGTAGATGGGGCCTCGGAATGACAGATGGAGGGCGCTGTCCCGGATCGGCGGGCAGCGGAATCACGGCAGCGAGGGGTGACCGGGGCCTCTCCGCGTCGGGTGTGGGAACTGTGGCATGTGCCCTGCTAACATAGAGTAGTGATGACGAGACTGCTGACGTCGGGGCCCCGCAGGAGCTCCCAGCCCGACACCGACGCGATCGAGGGCACCGCGCACAGCGTCCAGCGCCTCGTCGTGATCCTGTTCCTCGCGATCTACTGCCTGGTCCAGCTGGCCCTCAGGGAGCTGCCGGGGCCGGAGTCGCTCGTCTTCGTCCTCCTGCTGCTGATCGCCGCCTTCGGGCGCTTTCCCTCGTTCGTGCGCCCGTGGGTGCCTTTCCTGCTCATACTCTTCGGATGGCAGACGCTGCGGGGCTACACCCTCGAGGTGATCCGGGGCAGCGCGATCCCTTTGCACGTCACCCCGATGATCGCCCTGGACCGCACCCTCTTCGGCGGGCACCTGCCCACGCTGCTCCTCCAGCGGGCCCTCTACGCCCCCCACCAGACGCACTGGTACGATGCGGCCGCAACCCTGCTCTACGAGTGCCACTTCGCGCTACCCGTATTGTTCGCGCTCGGGCTCAGGTTCCGCGACGTCTCGGCCCAGTGGCGCTTCCTGGGAACGCTCGTGCTGCTGTTCTTCGCGGGCTACGCCACCTACCTGCTGTACCCGGCCGCTCCGCCCTGGCTGGCGTCGGAGTGGCACTACATCCAGCCGCACGTGTACCTCATCCGGGATGCCGTGCTCGGGCACGTGCGGGTCGGGGGCGTGCAGGACTTCCCGAGCCTGGTGAACAGCGCGAACCCCGACCTGACCGCCTCGATGCCCTCTCTGCACGCGGCGTACCCGACGCTCGTGCTCTGGTTCTGTCTGCGCTACTGGAAGAGGCTCGTCCCGCTCGCGATCGTCTACTGCGCATCGCTCTGGTTCACCATCGTGTACATCGGCGACCACTACGTGATAGACGTGCTCGTCGGCGCCACCTACGCGACTCTCAGCTTCCTCGTGTTCCAGTGGATCGCGAGCCGCGTCACATCGAGCGAGCCCGAGCCCCTCCGCGAGGAGCGCGCTGTCGGAGGCCGGGAGTAGCGCCCGAATCTCGGAACACGCCGCCCGCTGCCGGCATCAGGGGTTGGGGGCCTCGATGTCGGGCTTGTCCACGACCAGCTCCTCTTCCTCCTCTGCGAGCACGACCTGCGCCCTGTCCTTCCAGCGCGCGTCGGGGTCGGGCACCGGCACGGAGGAGAGCAGCATACGCGTGTACGGGTGCTCGGGGTTGACGAGCACGTCGTCCACCTTCCCGCTCTCGACTATCCCCCCTTTGTGCATCACCATGATGTCCCCACCCACATAGTACGAGGTGGAGAGGTCGTGCGTGATGAACAGGGTGGTCATGCCGTACTTGTCACGGAAATCAATCAGGATGTTCAGGAAGAGCACGCGCACCGCGGCGTCGAGCATCGAGACGGGCTCGTCCGCGATGATGAACCGCGGCTGCAGCATGTGCACCCGAGCCAGCATCACCCTCTGCCGCTGCCCGCCCGAGAGCTGATGGGGGTATCTGCCCAGGACGTCCTCGGGGCGCAGGTCCACCGCTCGCAGCGAGCGCTCGATCACCTCCAACCCGTCCGATCGGCCCTTCGCCAGGTGGAACTTCTTGATCGCCTTCCACAGCACTCGGTCGACCTTGTAGAAGGGGTTGAAGATGCCGTAGGGGTCCTGGAACACCGGCTGGACGGACCTCAGGTACTCCTCCTTGTCGCGTCCTCCGAGCCTGTACACGTCCTTGCCGTTGAAGGTCACGCTGCCTCGGGTCGGCTTCTGAAGGCCCAGGATGATCCTGGCGAGCGTGCTCTTGCCGCTCCCGCTCTGCCCCACTAGGTTCACGATCTGGGGCGGGCTGTCGGTCAGGGAGAACGAGACGTCGTTCACCGCCACGAGCTTGCCCCCCGTCGCCCTCAGTGCCGCGCCGTGGAACTCGTGCGTGACGTGGCTCACCTCGATCCTGTTCTCACTGTCCGCCATCTCGACCTCCTGACTCGGCCTGCACCTCCGTGTACAGGTGGCAGGCGACCAGGGGCTTCTGCCTGGCCTGCCCGTCCCTGATCGGCAGCAGCCGCGGGACCTCGCGCGGGCACACGTCCATCACGTACGGGCAGCGCGGGTGGAACCTGCAGCCCGAGGGCCAGTTGGTGGGGCTGGGGGTGTTGCCCTGGATCCCGCTCAGTCGCCTTCGCTCTCCCCCGATCCTCGGGATGGAGCCGATCAGCCCCTTCGTGTACGGGTGCTTCGGATCCTTGAATATCTGCCGAACGTCTCCCACCTCGACGATCGAGCCCGCGTACATCACGGCCACCCGGTCGGCGAGCTCCGCATGCACCGCCATGTCGTGCGTCACGAGGATCACCGTCATCCCGAAGTTGTCCCGGAGCGCTCCGAGTGTCTGGATGACCACCCTCTGGATATGCACGTCGAGCGCGGTCGTCGGCTCGTCCGCCACCACCAGGTCGGAGTTCAGCGCGACCGCCATCGCGATGATCACCCTCTGCTTCATCCCGCCGGAGAGCTCGTGCGGGTACATCTTGGCGACGTGCGGCTCGAGCCCCACCTGCCGCAGCAGCTCCGGCACGATGTCCCTGATCTCCTGCGTGGATCGGTCGCTGTGCGCGCGGATGACGTCCTCGAACTGGTCGGAGATCCGCATCACGGGGTTCAGGGAGTTCATCGAGCCCTGCGGCAGGTACGAGAGGTTGCGCCACCTGTACGACCTCATCTGAGCCTCGCTCACCTTCATGAGGTCCACCAGCTCGCCGTCGCGCGAGTGAAAGATAATGCTACCGCCGGCGATGAATCCGGGCGGCTTGGTAAGGCGCAGCAGCGCGGTGGTGAGCGTGCTCTTGCCCGAGCCCGACTCCCCCGCGATGCCGAGTATCTCGCCTCGCCGCACACTGAGGTCGACGCCGTCGACCGCCCTCGACACCCCTGAGACGGTGTTGTAGTAAACCCTCAGGTCCCGCACGTCCAGGAGCGGCGTCCCGGCCGCGGACTTGTTGTCCTCGAGGGCCTGCTGTCTCACTGCCATACGCTCTCCCTCTCCAGTAGCTGCTACGCGCCCGCGACCTTGCGCAGCCTCGGGTTGTACGTCTCCTCCAGCCCGATGTTGATCAGGTTCACGGCAAAGAACAGCATCCCGAGCACGAAGATCGGCGCAACGAACATCGGCCACATCCCGAGGCTGAGCGTGCCCCAGCCTATCGCCCAGTTGAGCATCAGCCCCAGGTCTATCACGTTGCTGGGACCCAGGCCGATCACCTCGAGGCCGACGAGCGCGAAGATCGAGCCGAGCACGGCGTTCGCGAAGCCGACGCCAATGAACGGCAGGAGGTTAGGGACCAGCTCCTGCACGATGATCTCGAGGTCGCTCATCCGGCTCACCTTCGCCAGCTCCACGTACGGCCGCGTGCGCAGGCTCAACACCTGGGAGCGGATGGTGCGAGCCGCCAGCGCCCAGCTGAAGATCGCGAGGATCACGCCGATCGCCGCCAGGCTCAGGTTCGTGACGTAGGCCGAGAGGGTTATAAGGATCGGCAGGCTGGGCACGACGAGGAACACGTCCGCGGTGCCCGAGAGCAGGCTGTCGAGCTTGCCCCCCTTGTACCCCGCGATGAAGGCGACGAGCACGCCCACCACCGTGGATATCAGCCCCGCGACCGCGCCGACCTGGAGGGAGGACGCCAGCCCCGTGACCGTCAGGGCCAGGATGTCCCGTCCGTAGCGATCGGTCCCGAGGATGTTCGTCCGGCTGGGCAGCTGCCAGGGGGTGTAGGCCGCGGTCCCGAGCGGGTCCTGCCCATGGCCGATGGTGGCCACGATCGGACCGTGTAGGATCGCTACTACCACGAACACCGCGATTATCACGATGCCTATCTGGAACTTGTGGCTCGAGCTCCACAGCTTCCAGAGAGATCTGGCGAACCTGCGCATCTCCTCCCCCCTACTTCCAGTACTTCACGCGCGGGTCGAGCGCGGGCATAAGCAGGTCCAGGATGAGGTTGGCCGTGAGCACCCCGAAGATGGCGAGCTCGACGATCCCCATGATCGTGTTGTAGTCGAGCTGGCCGATTGCCTGCACGAACAGGTTGCCGACGCCGGGGTAGTTGAACAGCTGCTCGACGATGATGTTCCCGTTGAAGATCGAGCCCAGCGAGATGCCCAGGCCGATCACCTGCGGCAGCCAGCAGTTGCGCATCGCGTACCGCGTCAGGATGTGCCGGGGCTTCAGCCCCTTCGCCTCCGCGAACGTCAGGAAGTCCTCCCCGAGCATCGGCACCAGCAGCATGCGCGTGCCGACCATCCAGCTCGCCACGCCGATGATGATGATCGAGATGGCGGGCAGGATCGCGTGCTGTAAGACGCTCTTGATGAACCCCATGCTCAGGCCGATCGAGTATCCGGGGTCGTAGGCCGCGGAGGACGGCAGCAGGTTCAGGCGGTACGAGAGGAGGAACACGAGTATGAGCGCGACGAAGTAGTAGGGTATGTGCGACAGGGCGATCGTCACGTACGTCCAGAACTCGGAGACCGCCTTGTCGCGCTTCCAGCCTATCAGCGCTCCGAGCACCACCCCGAGCACCCACATTATCACCGTGGCCGTGCCCAGCAGCCCTATCGTCCAGGGCAGCGCCCGCGCGATCACGAACTGTGAGGGCGTCGGGTAGTTGAGCAGCGACGGTCCCAGGTTGTGCTGCACGAACAGCTGGTACATGTAGTGGTAGTACTGCTCGAACAGGTTGCCGTTCAGGCCGAACACCTGCTTGTAGTACTGCACCGTCGCCTGGCTCGCGTGCACGCTGTAGTTCTGCTGGGCGGTCTGCAGGTTCTGGATGTAGGCGTCTATCGGGTTGCCGGGTATCAGCCGGAAGAAGAAGAACGTGATCGTGATCGAGCCCCAGAGCGTGAACAGGTAGATGCCGAACCTGCGGGCGGCGTACGCGACGAGCGGGTGGTTCACGGTGAAGGCCCGATACGCTGAGACGAGTCTCGGCTCGCTCGGCTGGCTTACCGGCGGCCCCTGCGAGACGATTTCGGCCATAGAGCTTCCCCCAACAGTGAGCGTTTGCTGTTAACGATAACACACAGAGGGAGGGGCGTGCTCAGCCCCTCCCTCCGGGGATGGTCCTACGACTTGCCGGTGGGCTTCAGCTTGCCCAGCACGAACATGAACTGTCCCCACCAGTCCGACGGGACGGTGTACAGGTCCTGGTCGGTCGGCCAGCCCGTCCAGTAGGTGGTGTTCCAGGCGGTCGGGTAGGTCGTCTGGATCACCGGGATCTCGGGCAACAGCTGGAAGTACCTCTCGAGCGCCTGGTCATAGTACGGCTTGTTCTTCGGGTCGTCGGGGTTGGCGTTGTTCAGCTTCAGGATGAGCTCCTGGAACTTCTTGTCCTTCAGCCTCACCTGGTCGGTACTCGTGGACTTCCCGATCGGCTTGTAGAGCCGGTTGTCGAACTCGGCATACAGCTGTCCGGGATCGAACAGCTCGCCGCAGATCCACTCCGAGCGTATGTCGAACTCACCCTTGTTGACCTTGTCGCTGTATACGCTGCTGGAGTAGCTCCTGACCGTCGCGCCGATCCCGATCTTCTGCAGCTCCTGGGCGAGCAGCTGGCCGATGACGAACTCCGGCTGGCCCACGGGTGACGGGGTGGCGATCTGGAAGCTCACGGGCTTGCCGTTGAGCGTGCGCTTGCCGTTCGAGCCCTTCTTCGCCCCCAGCTCGTCGAACAGCTGCTCCGCCTTCTTCGGGTCGTACGTGAGCTGGTACTTGGAAGCTATGCTCTGGTTCGACCACTTCGCGTTCGCCTTATAGTCCGCCCAAGGGAACTGAGCGGGCGGCGTCGGGATGAGCCACACGGCCTTGCCGATCTTCTCGCGGTCTACCAGGTAGGACAGCGCCCAGCGAGCGCGCGGGTCGGAGAGCAGCGGCTTGGAGGGGTCGCAGTTCACCAGGATGCCGCGCGGGCAGGGGTCGCGGAACTTGCTCGTGATCTCGATGTTCTGGTAGCCGCTGTTCTTGATCGCCTGCATGTGCGTGTAGTCGAAGGCCGGCACGTCCACGATGCCCCGCTTGAACTCCTGGACCTCCGAGTCGGGCACGGGGCCGGTCCGGTACACGACGTACTCCGGAGCCGGATCGAACTCGTCCTTGTTCCAGTAGTTCGGGTTCTTCTTCCACACGAACATGAACTGCGAGGGTATCGTGCGGTCGAGCATGTACGGTCCCGTGAACACGGGCGGGTTGTTCTTGAACGTCTTCGGATCGTGCTTCGACCAGACGTGCTTCGGCACGATGATCGTCGAGCCGATGATGCCGCAGATGAAGCCCTGGTGATAGCGCGGATTCGGCTTCTTGAGATCTATTACGACGGTGTGCGCGTCCGGGGTCGAGACCTTCTTGATCTCGCTCACGCCGCTGCCGAAGAACGCGGGGTTGTTCTCGATCTCGAGGCTGTACTTGACGTCCTCCGAGGTGAACGGCTGCCCGTCGTTCCACTTCGCCTTCGGGTTGAGTGTCAGCGTGAGCTGGGTGAAGTCGGAGTTGTACTTGTAGTCCTTGCCCAGCCAGGGCCTGATCTCGCCCGTAGGCAGCCAGTAGAACAGGTTCTCGACCAGGATCTGCTGCTCACCGGCGTTGTACTGCCAGCCGTTCGGGATGAACGGGTTGAAGCTGTCGAAGACGGTGAACACGACCTGATCAACTACGACGGTCTTGTTGCGCGGCGTCGGGATGGTGCCGCCGTGCTGAGGTGGCTGCGGCGCTGCCTGAGCGGCCTGCTTCTTCTGCTTAGAGCTGGCCTTGGTCGCGGCCGGAGTCTTCCCGGCGGTCGTGGGCTTCGTGCCCTGCCCCCCCCCGCTGGGTTTGGTGGCCTGGCCGGTAGTACCAGTCTTGGCGCCGCACGCGGCGAGCAGGGTGCTGGCCGCGAAACCAGCTCCCGTCACCACCATCGTCTTGAGCACCTGCCGCCTGGTCGCCCGCGGCAGTCCCTCGTTGTCCGCTAACTGTGACATGCCTGGTCTCCTTAGACGTGGAATCGGGCCGTTTGGGTGGGAGCCGGAAGACCGTCCGCGCCCGGCGACCGCCCCGAACCCGGCTATCTGCCCGGATGCCGGGGACGCTCGGACGACGGTCCGCGGCTCCAATTGGTTCGTATGCTAAAACACCCCCTTCACGGTGTCAATCGTGACAGATCTATATGGCATAGGACAGTTGATTGTACACCTGTGGCGGGCAAATGCAAGCACGGTGAAACTACGGCTGCATCCATGCGGCTTCAAGCGCACGCAACCGTTGCTGAGCGGAGCTACCCGCCAGCCACTTGGAGGAGTTCGGCCCAACGCCCAATCGAGTCCTTGTATCCCCGGGGCATCTTCAGGTCAGGCACCTCGCCCAGACGGAACAGCCCGACCGCGCTGTGCTCAGGGCTGTGCCAGAGGTCTGAGAAAGGCTCGGGGTGGCAGCCGTACGTCACGACGAGCACGTCGGCGCCCTCGAAGATGTGGTATTGCCAGGAGTCCAGGATCGCCCCCACGCGCACATCGAGCCCCAGCTCCTCGCGTATCTCGCGAGCCACGCACTCTTCCGGGCTCTCTCCCATCTCGAGCCTTCCGCCGGGCAGCTCCCACTCGTCCCGCTCGTTGCGCAGCAGCACGACCCGTCCGTCCTGCAGGATCACCCCCTTGATCGAGACCGGAAACCTCGGACTCGGCACATCGCACCTCCAGATGCCATGCCTATTGCTGCTCTCATCCCGGACCGTCCGCAAGGCAATCGCCCCAGGCAATGTCGTCGTCACCGTGCAGATGCTCAATACGTCCAGATCCCACGTCCTGGGGCGCGACTCCCGATAGTTGTGCTACGCACGCTCAGGGGTTGGAGCGGCCCTCGTCGTACTCAAGCCGGCCGAGCTCGACCAGGCTCTCCACGTCCTCGCTCGCGTTCGGACGGTATCTCGCCACGGCCCGCCTGACAAGATCAAGCGAGTGCTCGCTCGCCGCGCCCAGCATCCTCACCAGATCGGCCACGTCCTGAGGGCTGCCGGCGTCGAGCTTGAGGATGACGAGGTACTCGAGCGGGATGATCGGGGTTCCGTCCGGCGCGTGGTTCGGGCGCTCGACCGCCTCCCTCGCCCACGGCTCCGACGACTCCAGCACGTCGAGAGCCTCCCCCTCCGGAGACCGCCAGCTCGTGCCTCCCACGGTCAGATTCCCCTCGAACACGAAGCCCAGGGCCTCGAGCTCCGCCCGGAAGGAAGGGGCGTCCTCCTGACAGACGAGCACGTCGAGGACTCGGGTAGAGCGCTCGGGCATGTACAGCGCCGTGGCGACCGCGCCCACGACGACGAAAGGCGTCCGCAGCCCTCGCAGCGATTCCACGTTCACGGTGTTCCCCCACGTCCTCGCTCGCAGCAGCTCGGGACGGCTGCCGCTGCCCGGCCTCACGCGCCTGCGAGCCATCTCGATCATCTTCCTGCGCACCTTCTCGCGAGCCGAAGCCATCACGCTTTCCTCCCCGCGCCATTGTACTGTGACTTTGGACGAAGATGATCGCGCATTTCGGTTCAAGAGCGCTTGACCGGCGGTGCGGGCTGTGTTATTATCGCCGCGTAGCACATAGGCAACGACCGTGACGGGGAAGAGTACCCGGAGGGTAGAGGTACAGAGAGCCGCGTAGCTGAGATGCGGCGCTCGAAGCCCGGCGAAGAAGTCCCCCGAGTCGCCCGCTGAACCTCGATGGGCCCATCGCCCAGGCGTCAGTAGGCGGGGCCGGAGTCAGCCTCCGTTACCAGGGCTGGGAGTATCAAGCCTACCGGCACGATGCCGGGATGGTGGCGTACTTCACGAGGCCGTCATCGCGAGGTGGCGGCGAATTGAGGTGGTACCACGAGAGATGGCTCTCGTCCTCAACCGCGGAGTTGAGGGCGGGAGCTATTTTGTTGCCCTCCGGCTCCGCGAACGGCATCCATCGGCATCAGGAGGGTGAGCGAATGCCTCTCGACAACTTCAGGATAGTCGACACCACGCTGCGGGAGGGCGAGCAGTTCGCCCGCGCCCACTTCACGAGCGAGCAGAAGCTCGAGATTGCGCGCGAGCTCGACGCGTTCGGCGTCGAGTACGTGGAGGTGACGAACCCCGCGGCCTCCCCGGCGTCCTTCGAAGACGCCCGGCGCATCGCCTCGCTGGGGCTTCGGGCCCGCGTGCTCGCCCACTGCCGGTGCTCGCTCGAGGACGCGCGCCGGGCGGTGGAGGCAGGAGTCCAGGGGGTGAACGTGCTGTTCGGCACGTCCGAGCAGCTCAGGCGTTACTCGCACGGCCGCTCGATCCACGAGATCCTCGAGTTCGCCCGGGAGGTGATCTCCTACCTGCAGGAGCAGGGGGTCGAGACCCGGTTCAGCTGCGAGGACGCCTTCCGCACGCCGCTCGACACCCTGCTCGAGGTGTACACCACAGTGGACTCGATGGGGGTGGACCGGGTCGGCATCGCGGACACCGTCGGGGTCGCGGACCCTCACGGGGTGCACGAGGTCGTGTCCGCGGTGCGCTCCGTGGTGCGGGCCGACATCGAGTTCCACGGCCACGACGACAGCGGGTGCGCGATCGCGAACGCGTACTCCGCGCTCAGAGCCGGCGGCACGCACGTGGACACGACGGTGCTCGGCATCGGCGAGCGCAACGGGATCACGCCGCTGGGCGGTCTGATCGCGCGGCTGTACGCCACGGACCGCTCGCTCGTCGCACGCTACGACCTGCCGCGTCTGCGGCGTCTGGACGAGCTGGTGTCCCGGATCACGGGCGTGCCGATCCCGTTCAACAACTACGTGACGGGCGAGATGGCGTTCGCGCACAAGGCCGGGATGCACACGAAGGCGGTGCTCGCCAACCCGGGCTCGTACGAGGCGCTCGACCCGGCCGACTTCGGGATCGAGCGCAGGCTCGAGCTGGGACACAGGCTCACGGGCTGGAACGCCGTGGCGCACAGGGCCTCCGCGCTCGGCCTGAGGCTAGGCGAGCGCGAGCTGCGTGAGGCCACCCGCGAGATCAAGGCGCTCGCGGATGCCGGGCCGCTGAGCACGGACACGGTCGACGAGGTACTCAGGGCGTGGGCCGCGAGGCTCGAGGTCGAGCCCCGGACCTGCGCGAGCACGGGAGGAGTGAACGTATGGGCACGATGAGCGAGGAGATACTGAGCCGGAGGCTCGGGCGTCCGGTGAGGGCGGGCGAGATAGTCATCACGCCGGTGGACTACGTGATGGCGCACGACCAGACGAGCCCGCTCGCGATCGAGAGCTTCCGCAAGCTCGGCAGGCCGCTGTTCGACCCGGAGCGCACGGTGATCGTGTTCGACCACATCATCCCCGCCGCGACGGTGCAGGCGGCCGCGCTCCAGCGCGGCATCCGCGACTGGGTGCGCGAGCAGAGCGTCGGCAACTTCCTGCAGGAGGGCATCTGCCATCAGGTGATGGTCGAGCGCGGGTTCGTCACGCCGGGCGCGGTGATCGTCGGTGCGGACTCCCATACGGTGACCTACGGCGCGCTCGGCGCGTTCGGCACGGGGATGGGCTCGACGGACATCGCGGTGGCGCTCGCGACCGGCAAGACCTGGCTGCGGGTGCCGGAGACGATCCGCTTCGAGGTCACCGGGCGGCTCGGGCCCGGCGTGTACGCGAAGGACCTGGGGATGGCGATGATCGGGGCGGTCGGCGTGGACGGCGCGACCTACATGGCCATCGAGTACGGAGGTCCGACCGTGCGGGCGATGAGCATCTCCGAGCGCATGACCCTCGCGAACCTCTCGATCGAGATGGGTGGCAAGACCGGCCTCGTCGAGCCCGACGACGTGGTGGACGAGTACCTCGGCGGCCGCGCGCGCGACCCCTACGAGCGCGTGCTCCCGCGCGAGCCACGATATGCACGCGTGGTGGAGATAGACGCCTCCGCGCTCGAGCCGCTCGTGGCGCTCCCGCCGGACCCCGAGCACCTCGCGACCGCACGGGAGATGGAGCACCTGGAGATAGATCAGGTGTTCATCGGCACCTGCACGAACGGCCGGCTGGACGACCTGGCCATCGCCGCCGGGGTGCTGAAGGGCCGGACGATCAGCCCGCGCACCAGGATGGTCGTGACTCCCGCCTCGAAGCGCGTGCTGCTCGAGGCGATGGAGCGCGGCTACATCCAGACGTTCGTCGAGGCGGGGGCCACCGTCACGAACCCCGGCTGCGGGCCGTGCATCGGGCGCCACCAGGGGGTGCTGGCCGCGGGCGAGCGGGCCGTCACCACCCAGAACCGCAACTTCCCGGGGCGCATGGGAGACCCCACGGCCGAGATCTACCTAGCGAGTCCGGCGACCGCCGCGGCGACGGCGATCACCGGCCGCATCACCGATCCAAGGAGCTTGATGTAGATGGGACGCATATGGAAGGTCGGGGACAACGTCTCCACCGATGAGATCATACCCGGCAGGTACAACGTTACGACCGACCGCGCGGAGCTCGCGAGGGCGGCACTCATCGAGTATCGGCCCGACTTCGCCCCGAACGTGCGGCCGGGCGACGTGGTAGTGGCCGGGCGCAACTTCGGGATGGGCTCCTCCCGCGAGCACGCGGCGATCTGCCTGCAGGCGGCAGGGGTGTCGGCGATCGTCGCGCGCTCCTTCGCGAGGATATTCTACCGCAACTGCATCAACATCGGGCTGCCGATCCTCGTGTGCGACGAGCTGCACGGCGCGGTGGAGGACGGCGGGGAGGTCGAGGTGGACCCCGCGTCCGGACGCATCAGCCTGCCGGACGGCCGGACGTTCGAGGTCGAGCCCCTGCCGGAGTTCGTGCTCAGGATCGTGCAGGCCGGTGGGATCATCCCGTTCGTCCAGGCGGGCAACCTGTAGCCCTCCACGGTTCGCGGTACCATGGGACGGGACGATGCGGCCGTCCACGCGCTGATTGACGCTAACGACGAACGGGCTGGACGCAAGAACGACGCAGCAGGCATCGTCGGCTCGAACGGTCAGAGCAAGGCAGGCAGGTCTCATGGAAAGAAGGGCCACGTTCGATCAGGTGGCACGGCTCTACGACGAGGTGCGGCCGGGATACCCCGAAGAGCTGTTCGATGACCTCGTATCCCTCTCGCGGATAGCTCCCGGGGGGAGGGTGATCGAGATCGGGTGCGGCACGGGTCAGGCGACGCTCCCCCTCGCTCGGCGCGGATACCGGATCGTCGCCGTCGAGCTCGGCGGCTGGCTGGCGGAGATCGCGCGCTCGAAGCTGGCCTCCTACCCGAACGCGGAGGTCGTCGTCTCGAGCTTCGAGGACTGGCCGCTCGAGCCCGAGGCGTTCGACCTCGCCGTGGCCGCCACTTCCTTCCACTGGATAGACCCGTCCGTTGGCTACCCGAAGGTCGCGTCCGCCCTGAGGCCCGGCGGGCATCTCGCCCTCATCTCCACGGCCCACGTTCACTCCGACTAGAGCCGCGGATTCTTCGAGGAGGTGCAGGCGGTGTACGGGCGCGTGACTCCGGAGCTGGCGCGCGGCTATCCGGGGCTGTCCCGGCCCGAGGAGGTGCCCGACGACACCGGGGACATCACCAGCTCGGGCCTCTTCTCGATGGTCGCCGTTCGCCGCTACGTATGGGATCAGGAGTACGAGGCGGAGGGCTACGTCCGCCTGCTGAGCACGTACTCGGACCACCTGGCGCTGCCTCCCGAGAGGCGTCAGCGCCTGTTCGACGGCATCCGGCGGCTCATCGAGGAGCGGTACGGCGGGCGGATCGTGAAGGGCTATATGAACGTGCTGAAGGTGGCGGAGAGGGTCTAGGGTGAGAGCGTGAGGCCGGGAGGGAACGGTGCGGAGGGGATCTCGAGGCTCACGGCTGCCCTTGGGCCGTGCGAAACTCGTCGAACACCAGCACGCGTATATCACTGACCCTGGAGATGGCGCGGTCGTTCGTGACGAAAGCCCCCGCTCCCGACTCCATGGCAGTGGCCAGCTGCAGGCTGTCGGCCGGGCGTAGCCCCTCGATAGCGCGCAGCTCGGCGTGCTGCCGAGCTATACCACGCTCCACGTCCAGGACCCTCAGGTTCGGATAATTAAGCAGCAGTATCTCGTAGTCGTCCGCCACCTCGGGCCTCTGCGATCGCAGCGGGTGCACAGCGATCTCCATCAGCGAAGTCACCGAGGTGACGGCGCGAAACGCGCCACGAGCCAGGGCGTCGAAGAAGGGTGCCATGATTGGGCGGTACTCAGGGACGGACTCGATGTGATAGATGAAGACCATCGTGTCTATCCCCACTGTCGCGCCCCTGGGGACGGCCCCCGCTCTCTACGAACGTACTCCGCGGGGTCAATCCCCGACCACACCTCGGCGTGCAAACCGGTCAGCTGCTCGGCGTAATCGTCGGGCTCGCGCATCAGCAGCACGTGGTCCCCTCGGACATCCACCAGCAATCGGTCACCCCTTCTTATTCCGAGCTGCCTGTGACCGCGGACGGAACGGCGATCTGATACTTGTCGCTGACCTTCACTGTATGCATGGCGCTCGCTCCTTGGCCCCTGTGCTAAGCACTTTAGTAGCTTCGCTAAGCATCGGTTGTGCAAGGAACGGCGCTCCTTGCAGTAATATGGACATAGGCCGCGACCGGGGGTTGACCGGCGCGGCTGCGAGACGAGGGAAGAGCGTTGTCAGAGAGGTCCAGGGGGCCGGGGAACCGGCAGTACCATCCCGACCACCTCACGGGGGAGAGGGTGCCGCCCTACTATCGGGGTGCGCGGCCCGGCAGGTGGGGCTGCGGGATGCTCGTCGCCTCGATGCTCTTCTTCGTCCTGTTCGGCGGCACCCTCCACGGTTTCGCATCGGACCCCGTGTCCGTGATCACGTCGGTCGTGAGCGGCAGCCTGGCCCTCCTCCTGCTCGTGCTGGGCCTCCGGTACTTCCTCGAGGGGAGGCGCTGGTGAGCCCCGCGGAGGTCTACATAGTCCAGCACGGGGAGAAGGCGCGCTCCGGGAGGTGCTAGCCCGCGGGGCGTGCCCGGAGAGCGCCTTCCTCTCGGGCCGTGCGCGCGGCCCTCCTGCGCAGGTGCACCTGTATCCCGTGCTTCGGGCGCAGGGTGATCGAGGGCTCGAGCCCGATCTTCTGCCCCGGCACGAGGTCCATGTGGAACCGGCGCGCGATCGTCGCGAGCAGCAGCGTCGCCTCCATCGTCGCGAACGAGCTGCCGATACACATCCTCGGCCCGCCGCCGAACGGGAAGTAGGCGTAACGCGGCAGCCCCCCGGTCCCCTCGCTCGCCCACCTTCCCGGATCGAACCTCTCCGGGTGGCTGTAGTATCGGCGGTCCCGGTGGGTGACGTACTGGAACACGAAGAGCTGCGAGCCCGCGGGGATGTGGTAGCCCCCGATCTCGCAGTCGCCGACGGCCTCCCTTCCCTGTGCCCAGGCGGGCGGGTAGAGCCGCACGGACTCCTTGATCACCATATCGGTGTACCTCAGGCGAGGCACGTCCCCGGCTGTCGGCGACCCCTCCCCGAGCACCTCGTCGAGCTCCCTGAGCAGCTTCGCCTCGACCTCGGGGTGCTGGGCGAGCAGGTACCAGGTCCAGGTGAGGGCGATCGCGGTGGTCTCGTGGCCAGCGAGCGCGAGCGTCATCACCTCGTCGCGCACCTGCTCGTCGTTCATCCCCGCGCCGTGCTCGTCGCGGACGCGCAGCAGCGTGGAGAGCAGGTCTCCGGAGTCCCCCTCCCGGCGCCGTCTCTCGATGATGCGGTACACCACCTCGTCCAGCCTGCGCTCGGCCGCGTGGAAGCGGAGGTTGCGCGGAATGGGCAGCCACTCCGGGAAGATGAAGGTCAGCCAGTTGCCCCCGGCGGCAAACACCTGCATGATCACGCCGAGCGCGTCTGCCACCTCGTCGGCCTCGCCCGACACGTCGGCACTGAACAGCGCACGAGCGACGATCCGGAACGTGAGGTCCATCATGTCGGCGTGCACGTTACGCACCTCTCCGTCCCGCCAGGTCGAGAGCATCTGTTCGGCGTACTCGACCATCGTGCTCGCGTATGAGTTGATGCGCTCGCGGTGGAATGCGGGCTGGATCAGCCGCCTTTGGCGCAGCCAGGAGTCGCGCTCGGCAGTGAGCAGCCCGGAGCCGAGGAACTCGAGCGCGCGACGGGCGTCCGCGCTCTTCGTGAAGTTGCGGTGGTTTCGGACGAGCACGTGCTCGATGTGCTCGGGGCGAAACAGGAAGTAGCTGGCGGGGAACGCCGGGAAGGGCACGCGCACGACGTCACCGTACTCCTCGTGACAGCGCACGACGAAGCCGAGCGGGTCGCGCGAGTACTCCCTCAGACAGCCTATCAGCGGGTCCCCCCCGGGTCCCGGCGGAACTCGAGCGCTCATCGCACACCACCTCCCGACACCTCCATTCTATACCTCGCACGGGCTCATCGGCTGAGGGGCGGCGGTCGCGGGCTTGTGCCGGACGGAAGAGTAGGTATATCATATCCCTCGACCGGATCTTGCGCGCGACCGAACACGAGGCGTCGGGCGCCGTCCGGAGCCGCAGGTCTGAGGAATATACTCACGCGAAGGCACGACCGAGGGGCATCGCCTCGCAGCGTGTACGAGAGGAGCCACATGCCACGACTGCGCCATCCCTACGCCCCCCTGATCCTGGCGGTCTCCCTGCTCCTGAGCGGCTGCGGCCTGCTCGCCGGGGACGTTCCGCCCACCCCGACCCCTCTGCCTCCGCGCGCCGCCCTCGAGATGCCTACCTACACGGTCAGGCGGGGGGACGTGGTGCAGAGGCTCGCGGTCAGCGCGCGAGTGTCTCCCCTAAGACAGGACGACCTGTTCTTCGCGAGGGCGGGCAAGGTCGCCAGATTGCTCGTCAGGCAGGGAGACCGGGTGAGGAAGGGGCAGCTGCTCGGCGAGCTCGAGCAGAGCGACCTGAACAACCAGCTCGAGCAGGCCAGGCTCGCGCTCGGCCAGGCGAAGCTGAAGCTGGACCAGAGCCAGAGGCGCAAGCGGAGCGAGGTCAGGCTGGCCGAGCTCGACCTGAAGGAGGCGAAGCTCAAGCTGGACGCAGCGCGCGGCGGTCTCGCGCGCCAGCTCGCGGAGATCGGCGTCGAGCGCGCCCGGATCAACCTCCAGCTCGAGCGCGGCACGACGGACGAGGAGCTCTCGAACAAGGTGGCGCAGGCGCAGCTCTCCTACGACCGGGTGAAGGGCAAGGTGGACGCCGGCAGGCTGTACGCGCCCTACGACGGCGTGGTCTCCAGCGTCGCGATCAGCCCGGGAGACAACGTCGAAGCCTATCAGCGGGTGGTGACCGTCATGGACACGCGGGGGAAGGTGCTCGATTCCGAGCCGGTGCGCGCCTCAGACCTGGCCTCCGTCGCACCCCACCAGTCGGTCACGATCCACTTCAACCACTACCCCAACGCCACCGTCAGAGGGGTGGTCGCACGCGTGCCCCAGCCGGGCGACTCCGACACCTCGCTCACCATCCGGTTCGATCCCGGCCGGCTCCAGCTCGACTACGGCGACCTCGCAGAGGTGGACGTGAGCCTGAAGGCTCGTCGCGACGTGCTCTGGCTGCCGCCCGAGGCGATACGCAGCTTCGAGGGCAGGCGGTTCGTCGTCGTTCAGGAGGGCAAGCGGCAGCGCCGCGTGGACGTGACGCTCGGCATCGCCAGCTCGGACAGGGTGGAGATCAGGAAGGGCCTTCGGGAAGGCCAGGTAGTGGTGGGGCAGTAGGGTGCGCTCGCTGCTGAACCTGCTCGGGCTGGTCGGGATCGCGGCGCGGCGACAGCGCAGCTACGCCGGGTTCGCGCTCGCCCGCATCGCCGGGTTCGCCGCGGCGGTCGCGCTCGTCGTGAGCATACCCATGTACTCGGACGCGGTGAGCTATCGGGTGCTCGAGGCAGAGATCCACTCCGGCTCGCAGTCCTCCAACCGGCCGCCCTACGCGTTCCTGTTCTCGCGCACCGCCGAGATCAGCAATCCGATTGACCCCGCGCAGTACGATCGGGCGGACCGGTACTTCGAGCGCTCCGCGGCGCGTGACCTCGGGCTCCCATCGGACATCTTCGTGCGCTACGCCGCGACCGACACCGTGCGCCTGCTTTACCCCGACAGCCGCGCCGCCGAGGGGGCCGCGGGCACCGGGGAGGAGGCGCTGAAGTGGGTCAGCCTGGGC
>CADDYR010000013.1 GCA_902810765.1 Chloroflexota bacterium | reverse complement strand
AGGAGGTGCTCGACAGGATCTGCAACTTCCTCGGGGTGCGCCTGTGCGAGCTGCTGGAGTACGTGCCGGACGAGCAGGCTGGGGCACAGCAGAGGCCGGATAAGGCCGGCTCGAGGGCTTGAGCGCCACGCACCACAAGCGTGCATCAGTCTTGAGACTCAGGCCCCGGCAACCCGGCGTCTCCTTATAGCCGGTGAGCCGGAGCGGGCGGTCGCTTACGCGACTGCATCAGATCACGATCCCCCCGAGGGATTGCGTGCTTCAGCACGTACCGAGTTAGCGCAGGCGGGCTTGTCGTGTGCTGGAGCTCCTCGGGCAGCACAACCCCCGGGGTCATGTGTGGAGGGCGGTCGCGCACAAGAGGCTGGAGGGCATGACTGGAGGGGTTCGCCAAGCGCTCTCGGGATCGCACCCGTGCCTCTATGGGTCTCCGCGCCTCCCGCGACCCGGCGGGCGCTCCACCCGTGCAGCGGCCGGGGCCCCTCCCCGGTGAAGCGTCTCGCGAGTTGTTATCATCTTCACAGGAGAAAGCCAATGGTCGACGAGTTACAGCGGCTGTTCGAGGAAGCCTCTCGGCAGCCCGAGGACGTGCAGCACCGGCTAGCACAGCTGTGGCGCCTGGAGCTGGAGGAGGAAGAGGCCGAGGAGCTCGAGGCTTCTTCCGAGTTACTGGCACGCCTGGAGGAGTCGCGCGGCGAGATCGCTCGGGGGGAGTATGTGACGCTCGAGGTCGGCCACCGGAGGGACGTGTACCGCTGATCCGGATCACCCAGCCCCCGTGATCCGGTACACGCTGTCCGCCACCACATCGCTCAGCTCGGCATAGCGCAAAGTCGTCGGGATGCTGCGGTGCCCGAGCCTGCGCCTGACGATCTCCGGCGGCACCCCCTCGGTCACCAGGCTCGTCGCGTGCGTGTGCCTGATCTGGTGCAGGCCTATCCTCACCCCCGCCCTCTCACAGTAGCGAGCCCGGAGAGGGCTGGCTGCTCGTCGAGGCCGAGCGGCACGAGGCGGACGAGCCGGGGCGCGAGATAGCGGTGTGAAACAGGCCGACGGCCGCAGGGTTGTGTAAGGTGCTGGAGGACCACGGCTCAAGCGTGGCACGCTCTTTGTGGAGCTTCCTCCGTCATCAACGTCAGGTACAGCGCGATCTCCCTGCACTGGATGGGTGGAGAGGGCGACAACGCGCCGGCCATACCGATGCTAAGGGGGGATATACAGGCCCACGTGTCTGGGGGTACCCAGGTCGCGCGTTGCATTGGAGGCGTTTTAGTGTTCGCGGGTGCCGCGGCCTTGAGTCAGCCCGCTCACCCTCGCTCGATCGAGTCACCGGACAGCTGCGGTACACGTCGCACGGCGCTCACTGTTGCAGATGACGCTCGGGTGGCTCGGTGGCTGCCGGCCCCTCCACGGTGCGCTTCTCCGCCCCCTCGACGGCTTTGATCAGACCTCCGACCGAGGGATGGATCCTTAGGCGCTCACGGCAGAGGATCAGCACGGCCCAACCCACTGCCGTACCCATCACCAGGTTGACGACGCGGAACAGCAGCGTCCCGGCAGCAGCAGGGCCGGTCGCCAGGCCCAGGCGGCTGAGCACGAGCGTGCTGATATCCTCGTTGGCGCCCAGGCCACCCGGCAGCATGGATAGGGTCCCCACCGCGCTGCCCAAGGCATAGATGGCCGTGCTCTCGACCCAGCCGACCCCGCTCGCGCCGACCGCGCGTAGCGCGAGGTAGAAGCCGAGGCCGGCCAGGCCGATCGCGGCCATGTCCAAGACGGAGCCCCACAGGGCTTCGCGGCTGCCGACCACGGTCGCGAAATGCTCCTGCAACTCGGCCATGTCGTGGACATGGCCGCGCAGGGCGGGGAGGCGCTCGGCCAGCCGCAGCGCCCAGCGCAGCACCCGCCGCTGCAGCAGGAAGACGCCGGTGCCGGCGTTGAAGAGGAAGGCCGCCAGTAACATCCAGCCCGCCGGGTGGTAGGGAGGGACGCCCGGCAGTGCCGCTGGCAGCACCAGCAGACCGAAGATCAGCTCCTGCACCAGGATGGTGGGCACGGAGCGGCGGATCAGCGTGCCGTACTCACTGCGCTGCAGCACCGGGAGCAAGAACTGACCGCCGGGCACCAGGACGGCAGCCTGTGCCGCGGTGAAGAGCAGGATGGAGTCCCAGAGCGTGTTGGGCGCGGCGATCGTCTGCAGCAGGAGATGCCAGCGGACGCTCCGGAGCACCAGCCCGGCCAGTCCGCAGCCCAGGACCGGCAGCAGCAGCCAGAGACGGGCGTGGCGGAGCGCCGCCCACAGCGCGGCCGGGTGGACGGCCTGCACCAGCAGCGCGAGCAAGACCAGCACTGCGATCCAGGGCAGCCACGCCCGCAGGCGCGTCCATCCGGCCGTGAGCATCCGCACCTCCTCATCAGGATAGAGGGAGCGATGGGAGCACAGACCGTGCCAGCCAGCGCCGTGCGCGTCAGCACCCGAGCTCTCTTCCCTCAACCCCCGCCAGCTCCCAGCGTGTTGCGGAGGCGCTTGGTCCCCCTCAGAACCAAACGGCGAGGACGCCCGCAAGGACAACGACGCCCGCAGCAGGGTATCGCGAGGGCCGGCCATCATCAGCACGTTGGCGTCCAGCACGGCACCGAAGGACGTCAAGCGCTACCGCCTACTCATACAGGCCGAGCTCCTCGCTCATCCGAGTCAGGCGCCTCAGCCCCTCCCGCCTCCGCTCGTCCCGCTGTTGCTTGTAGGCCATCAGGTCGCCGAACCGGATGCGCCGGTGGGTGCCCGTCTTGCTGAACGGGATCTCGCCCCCGTCGAGCAGGCGCACGAGATACTGCCGGGAGACGTTCAGCAGGTCCGCCGCCTCCTGGGTGGTCAGCTCCGTGTGCACAGGCATGATCGCCACGGCGTTCCCCCGTCCCAGCTCGTGGACCGCCCCCCGCAGCACTCGGTACACCGACTCGGGCAGCTCGATCTGCTCGCCGTCGGGGCCGATCAGCCGCGCCGGTTGACTCGCTCGATGAGCCAAGGACTCCTCTATCGCCGCGATGGAGGCACGCTCCGCCTCGGTCGCCGCGATGGCTTGTCGCCATAAACGCTATATCCGCAACCACACGGGCAGATCCGAGACCGGTAAAACGCGCCATCAACACGGCCGGGGTTGTTCGGTTGCTAAGGTGCAGGGGTCGCTAACGAACACCCTCAGCTCGTGTCTTCGAGCCGGACCCCGAGCCGCGCTGTCTCGCCCGGGCCTCGGCCTCCTCAACCGACTCGTAGCTGTTGTAGAGCTGCCATCCGAGCAAAGGCGTGAGCGTACACATACCCCAAGGTCTTCAACTTCAAGTCTCGATGACTAAGCCCTCGAGCAAGGCATCGCAGTTGTATCGTGCCCCAGCCCCGCGCACCGGACCGCTTTCCGAGCTCTGTGCTACACCCGCACTCCCGACGGCTCCAGTTGCTCCAACAGGTTCAAACACGCATTCCTCGCCACGTCCCAAATGAGCCCGCACACACACTTGCGCTCCACCACCGAGAACTCCAGCGGCTCTGCACGACCACACCCTGCGCACCTGACGCTGGTGTGCCGGGCCGACACCATTGCCACCCTCTTTCTCTCCCGCTCGAACGCGTTCACCAGGGCCATCCTCAGTCCTGAAGGGTTCGCGAGCACCCTGTAGTAGCCGGCTGTCGAGGTCCGCTGGTCCTTCCGTCGCCGCGCCAGCCCCCTCAGGTCCAGATCTTCCAGGATCAGAGTCCCGTACTTCCGGGCAAGCCACGCCGCGAGCACCCGGTACGTCTCCCTGCGCCTTGCAATCAGTTTGTCGCGGAGGTTTGCCTCATACTCAAGAAGGTGCCTGTCACGCTTGCGCCACTCCTCCAGCGCGTTGTAGCCTTCCTCGTCCCCTTCGAACCTTGCAGCCCTCCACTTTAGAGCCAGTACTGCGAGTCTTGTAGGGGATCGCCAGCGGGGTAAGTGGCGCCGGGCATCCCCGAGCCACTCGGGCACTTCGCCTGTCGCGTCGATCCATTGCGCGAGCACCTCTCGATGGGCATTGAAGTTGCGATCGCGAATCGAGCGGATGTCCTGAGTCCTCCGCATCCCCCGCAGCCATTCGTTGGGCAGCAGCACCTCGCGCTCCTCGCCGTCTTCGCCCACGATATAGCCGGCCCGCAGCCCTCCCTTGCGTCTGGTCCATCTCAGGTCCACCGCTACGGACGGGTCGCCCGCCCTCACGACCCAGTCCCGCTCCTCTTTCGGCATCTCTAAGATGATTGATACCTGCCAGCGGATGCGCGCCCCCAACCTGCGCCAGGTGAGATGTGCCTGCCGGATCAACGCTTCCTCGGGCAGCGGTCTGTGGAGGTACACTCGCAGCTCCACCCACACGGGTCGTCTGTCCTGCGAGCGTACCCGGAATCGTAGGAGGGTGCGCTGCTGCTTGCGGCGCTTCCGCCTTGAATCCCATGTGTCGGGCGGCACCGGGTCGATTACGAGCTGCGTGTTCCCTCCCCGGACACGCGACACCGGTAGCCCTTTCGGCCACCGCACCGACAGCTTACCCCGCCCAGGGTCGAACCCGTGGAACCTGGGAGCATCACGTCTACTGCGCGCGGCATTCCAAGCGTGAACTACATCGAGGTAGTTGCCCCAGTAGCAGTCGCTCAATTGGTAGATGAGCTTCGACACCTCGTAGGTCTCACGAGCGAGCTCCCGCAGATCCGCTCTCACCTCCGCGCGCTCCAGTGCTGCCCTGCGCGAGGCGCGGCGCTCTTCCTCAGCGTCGCCCTGTACGTAGGGAGCGAGCACTACCTCCGCCGCGGCGCGCCTAGTAAGCTCCAGCTCGACCAAGTTGTTCCACAGCTGGTTGCGGAGCCTCGACTGCTCCACGGCCTCCTCCAGCCCGGACGTGGGCGGGTCGCAGCCGTAGGTGTAGGCGCGCACCGAGCACGTCCTGTTGCCATAGGGCATAATGCCTCCCCTCTGTCCGGATCTCCTCCGGCCGGCGCGGGGTTCTTGGGGCAGCAGGCAGTGGAGGCCGCGCCGGCCAGCCGATCACCCATGCCCCCGTCCAATCCCTCTGCCGACTCCACCACCGGCCTGTTGATCTACAGGGCGCCTGTCACGGGAACTGATAGGGTCAGCGGAAGGTGCGTACCACGGTGTGGTTGACACGGATAGCGTGTCGGAAGCGCCTACGAGCCCTTTCTTGATGAGCGTGCGTATCACCTCAGCAGGACAGTCGAGAAATTGGCTGTTCAGTGTCTGGTAACGGCTCAACAGCCGCACCACTCGGGCCTGATCCTGATCCACGGGAATGCGCGCCGGCCACAGCAGATCCGCCGAATGGAAGAACCCTCCATCAACGCTTCCAGAAAGGGCCTTGAACACATCCTTACTAGCGGCGAAACCCGCCCTTCCCCACGATGTGTAGGGCTCGATCAGCCTCATATAGTGAGGATCCGATAAGCACTCGTACACCGGATAACGAGATATCGCCTCTTCAACACCTTTGTCCCGGGCACTGAATCGCGAGTGAAAGGAAGCCCCGAACTCGGTGAGGTTTGCATCGCTTATCTGGGTGGGGACGCTCAGCATATCGTCGATCAGCCGAAACAGGCGACTGCTGTACACAGGCCAGGAGTACTGCCGTCTTACGTGTCGTACCGCTTGGGCGCTCATCCATCGGCGTAAGGCTAGGTCATTCATCAGAGCGCGCAGAGCGCTCACAACCTTTGGCATATCGAATCTTATTCCCCGCTCCGATACCCAAGTGCCGGTCTGGAAGCCGGTCCGACCCTCGATGATCGTGTCTCTTAGCCCTCCCCATGCTGTGGCCACCACCGGCAAACCAGCACTCATCGCCTCCACCTGGGCGTATCCGAAGTTTTCACCCGTAGCGAGTGTCAGGTTTACGAAGACATCCCCGACGTTGTGCAGCTCATTCAGGTGAGAGTGATCCAGCCAGGGCAGCAGCCTTACATGTTCTGATAGATCCAGCTGCTCGATCAGCCGTTGTATCTTTGCGTCGAGCCCCCGTCCATACATATGGAGCTGTCTGAACGGGACATCCTCCACCCGCGTGGCGACCGCAAGCTTGATTCGTGCCCCCGTACGTAGAAGGTGGCGGACGACCTCTAGAACGGAGTGGACGTTCTTCTCTATCGTGATTCTGCCCGCGTATACGACTACGAAGTCATCGGCATCTAACCCCCAAGTTCGTCTCAGGCGTTTTCTGCTGGAAGCGCTTAGCGGAGTGAACATACCGCAGTCGATGCCGTAGGGAAGCAGTACGGCGCGCGGCGCATATCCGTCCTGCGCTACGAGCATCTCGTAGATATGCTCGTCGGCGGTGCTCGAACACCAAACAGCATCCGTCTTATAGAGGTACGGCAAGGCAGATCGGAGACCGGACGCACCGTGCGGAAGATCACCCAAGGCTTTGTAAATGACTTTCCCCATCCAGCCATATCTTCTCAGGGATTTGAGGATCCTGTAGTCGTTCCCTATCATCAGGTCGGCACCCAAAGCCTTCCCTACGATCCACGCTTCCAGCGCCGCGTCCGACCAGGATTCGTGGGATGGCACACGGATAACATCGTGTTTGGTCGAGAGGATGCTCTCGAGATCGCTAAACAAGGTGTATTCGCTGGTTGCCGGACGCTCCGTACCTGAGTGCCTATTCAGTAGGATCGTAGCCATAGAACACCTTCGAACGCAGGTGCATCCCCTATTCCGGACTCTCTGCTAGTATGCGGGCTGCCCGCACGTGACGGTTGGACCAGGCCAGGGCAGCTATGCCGAGTGCGTAAGCTCCGCCAAGCACAAACATGGGGCCCGCCCCGATTAGGTCCGCCAGCCAGCCGCCGACAAGGGAGCTGATCGGGATGGAAACGACGGACGCCGCTCCCAAGATACCGCCTACCCGACCCCGATAGCTCTCAGGGATAAGCGTCACCGCCAGGGCGCCCATCGAGACGTCGCCCGCAACTATGCCGAAGTTGGATGCGGCTTCCATAGCAGCCGTTAGAGGCAGCCACGGTGAGAGGCCCATGACGACGATGAATGCGCCCGCCAGCGCCCAGCCTGCTATCAGTACAGGACCAGCTCCGAAGCGGCGCTCCAGAGCCCCGGAGAAGGCTCCCCCGGCCATAGCTCCGACCACGCCCGCCGCTCCGATGGCCCCCAAGGCCGTAGCGCCGGCGCGTAGCTGTTGGGTTACCAGGGCCGGGTACAGTGGACCTATGAACGTGACCACGTTGACGAGCATGCCGAGCCACGCCATCGCGCGCACTACCGGATGCTCCATCATGGCGCGCCAGCCGTCGCGGGCCTCCTCTAGATAAGACGGGCGCCTCACCTTGCCCAGAGAAACGGCGGAGGAAGACTCGACAACCTTGGAGGGCAGACGTGCCGCGGCGAACGCCACGGCCGCTATCAGGAAAGAGACGGCGTCGCCCGCCACCGCCCACACGGCGCCGAAGGCGGCGACCGTAACCCCGCCGAGGGCACTTCCCGCCATGTCGGCCAGGTTCCTGACGGTGGTGAACAAGCCCGAGGCCGTGGCTACCAGGTCGCGCCCTGCTACCTCGGGCATAAGCGAGTTGCGCGCCAGCGTCGAAGGCATGACCACGCTGTTGAGCAGAAACACCGCCGCGAGCGCGGGCAGCGTCGACACCCCCTGCAGAGATATCAGGGCAGCGAACGCAGCGACCACGACCGCAGCCAGGAGGTTGCTCGCTATCATCACGAGCTTGCGGTTCCTACGGTCAACGACGATACCGGCGAACGGGCCGAACACGATGCTGGGGATGTGCCATACGACCCCGCTGATTAGAGCCGTCTGCAGCGCCGAGCCCGTGTGAGTGTATACCGCCCATCCGACAGCTAGGTTGAAGAACCGATCGCCGATGACCGAGACGCTCTGCCCGCTCCACAACAGCATCAGGGCGCGGTTCCGAAGCACCCGAAGGTAGAGGGAGCCGTTGGGGATCGGCGTGGCCGGCTGCTGACTCACACCGGCCTCCCATCGATCTCGATCACCCGAAGGCTATCGCGCGCCATAACGACGGCGAGCCTGTCCCCCGCGCTCACGCTCTCAAATGTGGAGACTATCGCAGGCACACCGTGGGATTCGACCTCGACGTCCGGCAAAGCTCGTATGCGGCCGTGTAGCTGGAAGAAGGATCTCCCCTCCGGTGTCATCCCCGCAACCCCAATGGACGAGGACACGCCGCTAGGCAGCCCGCACGCGGGACACATCCTCTCGACCTCGTGATGCCCACTCTCGTCCGGCGAAGCCACGCGCAGGGGCGACATCGTTCCGCACCATCGGCACGGAGCCTTACGGCCCGAGATGCCGTATCTGTACTCGTCGTACAGAGCGGTCATCACGCGTTTGTACGCCGGCTTGTACCCCCTGATGCCGTCCAGTAGACCGGCAACCTGCGCCTCGACGATGTAGTGATCGGGCAGCCCTCGGCAGCCGAAGCACACCAGTCGGAAGACTCGGTCGCCGACGAACTGCCCCCATAGTCTGCGCTCTCCGCAATCGGGGCACCAGATGCGCGTCTCCTGCCAGGCCGTGTGCTCCGGTCGGACGAGGCCGAAGGACGCGGCCTCGTAAGCGAACTCCGCCACGAGGATCCTGCGCAGCGCGAGCCTGCCCCGATGCAGCCTTGTCTCCACCGCGCCCTCGGTGAGCCCGAGCCTCGCCGCAACCTCCGCCTGAGGCCACTCCTCGACGTACTTCTGGATGAGTACCTCGCGCGTCTCGGGCGGCAGTAGGGCCATCGCCCGGTCGAGCAGCCGCGCGAGGTCGTCGCGCTCGAGCTCGACCTCGAGGTCGAAGTCGTCGGGGATGCGCTCCGCGGGGTCTGCGCGTGTAACCGGATCATTGCGATCAGGAGCTAGGTGTGACGCCTCTAGGCGCTGCCGCCGCAGCCAGTGGAGACAGACGTGCTTCGCGGTGGCTGACAGCCACCTCGACATCACGACAGCGCTGTCCAGTTTCTCACGGTGACGCCAAGCCAGGAGGAGTGTGTCGTGCGCCAAGTCCTCCGCCGCTGCCGGATTTCCGACGAGGCTATAGCAGAGCGCAACGAGCCTCGATCTTTCTGACTCCAACGACTGCCGCTGGTTGTTGCCGCCGTATGCCCAGATGCTGTCCATACTCCGATCCTTTGCCCCCAACCTGATGTTCCAGATCCTGAAGCCTCACCCCCTATCGCGGCACCGAGCGGTGATGAGGCTCGCCCAGAACCGCTCGTGCAAAAGGTGGTGCCCCAATCCGAGTATTGAACGCCCTCGAGAGGAGATCGAGGCGTGCCAATATCTCTGATGCCTCGTCCCCCTTGGCCAAACGCGGACTACCGCGCTGATGAGGAGGCCGCTCAGGCCCGAGGGTAATGGGCAGTAGCTTGGTCTCTACCAACCGACCGTCCGCGAACTCACAGATGGGCAAGACAGTCCGCCAGTGGCGCCTGTCCAAGGCGAAGCCCTGCGGATCATCCTGAGTGTGCACGTGAGATTCCGCGCTCGCCGTCTCAGCTGACCCCGTATTGAAGCGCGGTCGAGTAGCCCCGGGAAGCTTGAAGGGTAGCTGGGTGTGTGCAATGAAGTTTCCCAGACTGTAGAAGATAGGTCGGTCGCGATATACCTCCACGCCGTGCAACAAGTGTGGACCGTGACCGACGAAGATATCGGCTCCCGCATCGACGGCTCGCCGAGCAAAAGCACGCACGAAGTCCGCTGGCGCTTCGTCGGTAGTACCTTGTTCGTGGGTATGCAAGCTCATCAGCACAACGCCCGCCCTAGCCCGTGCTGCGCGTATCGCTCCGAGAATACCCTCGACATCCTGCGTTGTAGGCTGCGGGTCGAGCGCCTCACATTGTCGTCTTGTGGCTCCGGTGGCCGCCTCAAAGCGCAGAGCGTTGACCTGCGGGCCACAGTTGCCTTCCTTCCCAGACCCACTGGCTATCTGCCTCTTGGTGGGCGCGGAAGTACAAGCGATCACCGCAACCGTAGCGCCGTTACTCTCCCTATATACGGGCCGCCTCGCCTGGGCCAGCGACCTACCAATGCCTGCGAAGGAGATCCGGCGCTGTTCGAGCACATCCAGAGCCGCGACCAGCCCCTCGGGGCCAAAGTCCAGTGAGTGGTTGTTGGCACAACCGAACAGATTGAACCCCATTGTAACGAGCTCACTCAGTATCCAAGACCGAACAGCGAGAGGAGGCGAGCCCTCCCCTACACGCCGCTGACCCTTGTAGTCATTTGGTAGGACCTCCAGGTTGGTGAACGCGAAATCGGAGTCGCGAAGGGTTCGTACGATCTGCCCGGCACCTACGTCATCCCCTGTGATCACACGGCGGGTAATGATGCTATCACCTGTCAGAGCCAGCCGAAGCCTTCCTGTCATGACAGCTCTCTCCCAATCTCCTGCCCCGAAATAAGTTGGTCCAACGTGAAGTTGAAGTTCCCCGCTCGACGGTCAGCGTGCGCCAGGCGATGCAGGAACAACGCAACGCCAGCCGAACCCGTAGCGAAATCAGTCGAGATCCTATATAGCTGCTCACCGGGAAAAGCAAGCCCATCAGGCCTTTCGACACCAAACAACATCACGCCGCCAGCAGCTCTATGAGCATGTCGGAGATATCTCTCTTCCCCAGTGAGGGCACAGGCATCTAACAGAAAATTGCCCAGTCCGGATAGTCCCCGGAACAGGCTCGGAAACACCGTGTATTTTCTGAAGGTATCTGGGGCAAGATCGTTCAAAGCGTTGAGATAGCTGCGGTTCTTCGTGCTGGCCCAGAAGCGAACCAAAGCCGTCGCAACACCGGCGCTTCCGTCTAACCAATAGTGCGTGAGGACATCCTCGAACGCTCCCACGGTCCCGCGGGGAATGCTAGGATGCCCTTCCTCCGTGATTCGTGCTTGAGCAAGATCGAAGGCGAGAGCCTGCTCGCCCCCTCTTAGGAAGCGATCATCGCCGGTCGCAAGGCTGAGATACAGAAGGTAGAGCGCGATCCCGCTAGCACCTCGCGCGTAGCCTAGCCAGACCATGCCCTCCTTATCTGGCCAGCAGTTGCCTGTATCTGCGTCGATCTTGGAGCGAAGCAACCACTCGCCAACCTGTACGGCTCGGTCCAACCACTGTTGCTCCCGTGTACCCAAGTAGATGCGCAGGCAGACCAAACCGTATCCGGCTGCGCCGTAATACACGTCTGCCACATCCCACAGCAGCGGGTGATTGTCGGCCGCGCGTACGGTCTGCAGGGCAACCTCTTCCAAGCCTATCTCCCAGAGAGCCCAAGCGATTCCCGCCGAGCCAATATACAAGCCGGGCGGATAATCTTCCGCGTTAACCGAACGCGAAAGTATCCACGAAAGGATCGGCTTCGGCACCTCTCCGCCAACCTTGTGCAGGGCGTATACAACACCAAGTGCGCCGTGCGCGACACTTAGAGGGTTGGTGTAGAAGACAAGCGGGTCAGCGGGGAACAAGCGATCTTCCCGTTGCAGGTCCGCGCTAGCCAGGATGTAGCTCGCGATGTTCCTCACAGCACGGAGTAGGTCCATCCTCGACACTGTGCGATCGGTATCTGTTACCTCCTCCCGTTCGCTTTGTGTGAGGAGCTGGTGGGCTGCTTCGGCGATCCCGTGGAGGCTTGGGCGATCAGAAGTGTTGCTGCTCAGAGCTCCCTCCACTAGGCGGCGAATCTGCTGCGGCAGCCCGAGCTCGGCCCCCAACACCTGGACGAAGACGCGCTTTACCGACGGGTCCAGGTCCAACAGGTTGTTGATAGGGAGTAGCGTCCCCAACATGACGGAGCCCAGCGCGTACAGGTCGTCCGCCTCGCCAGACGCCTCTTTCCATGCAGGCTCTCTGTACCCGGGAGTTGACAAGTGTATGGGCGCGTCTACCCCTGCTTCCCAAGCGGCCTCCAAGTCTACGATGCACACTTCCCCCAGCTCCATGTTCTTGACAATTACGTTGGTGAGGGAGAGGTCACCGCAAGTAACACCCATGTCGTGGATTGCTGCAAGCCCCATAGCAAGATTGGCCCAGACTTTGCCGAGTCTCTCACGGTACCCTTCTATGGCGCCTTCCTCTGGGCGTGTCCTCAACAAGGGGCTGTGGCCTATCGTGAAGTGGCCCAAGTGGATACCGGGAACATATTCCTCGACAAGGAACAAGTGCTCCCAATCTTCGAACAGGTCGATCGGGGTAGGCGTTACCCCAGTTTCGGACAGTCTATGCAGTAGCCGATACTCCTTCCGAATCCTATCTACAGCGTAGTCCCCGTTCTCCTCGAATCCTGTGCCCGGCCTGGCCTCCTTGACCACAACCGAGTTGCCGGTATCCAGGTCCGTGGCGACGTACACGCCACCATAGACCGAAAATCCGAGTGCCCGCTCGATTTGGTATCTGCCGTCCTTCAGGGTTAGCAGATCGGGCTCGGACTCCTCCTCTTCGGGACCGAGTGGATCCGATACCCACGGTGGAGGGTTCCAGTAAGGCGTGCGCCAATCGGGAATCAGGTCTCCATCGGGGGAGCGCAGCATATATCGCTGGTCTCCCGCAAACGAAAGAGTTCTGAATCCATCCATACCACCGTATCTGTAGTAGATCGTCCGGGCATCCTTGTAGCGCCTGTCGGACAGAACGTACGGACCCTCAAACTGGCGAAGCGCCTTGTAGAGCGCCTCCAACAGATCCTTGAATCGTCCCTCATCGAGCGGATAGACGGTAATGAACTTTCCGCTGGCCTCCCTGGCCCAACCCTTGTATGTGCAAAGGGACACCAAGCGGCGATCCAAGGCAAATTTGAAGGGCGTCTCCTTTCGCACGCACAAAGTAGCGACATTACCGAGCACTTCCTCACAGTCGGTCGGCAGACTCGAGACGTGGATCTTCCATCCCTGCTTGGGAAGCCCCATGCCTCTGGGTCGTGCGTGGAACCAGACGTTGCTTCTTTGAAGCCGCCACGTCGGCGGGATTATGCTACGAGCTACCCGCAACAAGTCGTCGGCAGGATGATAACGGTCGAACGACTCGTACCACTCGGGACTCACATAGCGAGATAGCAGATAGAGAGGCTGACTGTCATCCGGCATCGGCCTGTCCTCTTGGTCTGTTTAGGACGAAGTGACGTCCCACCCGGTCGCTCAGCACACCTATGGGTCCTTGCCAATTCGCAACCTGCCCCCGGCGAGGAGGACCACAGAAGGCGGTATGTTGACTGTTAGGAGCCCTATGTGGACCGCGCCTTACTGGACTGCCGTGCAGCCTAACAGCTATTCGATACGCAGGATCCTGCGCTCAGCATCACTATGCCCGTGGTCTCTGTGTCGACAGCTATCTTCTGCAGAGCGAGTATTCGCCGCATGGTCATCACCTCCCTACACGCCCTCTGCAGGTCCTCCTAACATGTATATTCCCTGGGGGAGGCAAAATCCTGCGCAAGTTTTGCTTCGCGCACCCATATCGTGCAGTGGAGCGCGGATCTTGGACGGTGAAAGAGGATGTTGGAGGAAGCAGTACAGATTGATGGCACTCTAGCTGGGTTTGCCGACGGGTAGAGCCAGCGCTTCCCATTGCTCCGCAGCCGCCCCGTCGGTGAGAAAGCTCACAGCACGCCGGTCAAGAGCGCAAATCCCCTTATCGGGCGGGGGCAGGTATGAACTGCAGTTGCCCGAGGAGTCTCCGGAGCTACCGACTCGTACCGAGCACGAGCGGCTGCTCCTGTGGGAAGCCGCCGAGGGCGGGACGGGGGTGTGGGACCGCCTCATGGCGGACCCCGAGGCACTGGCAACCGTGGCTCGGGAGGCGCTCAGCGTTTGCCACTTCGACCCTATTACGGGGGAGGAGGACCCGGTATGGGAGGAGCGGTGCGGCGTGGCCTGCTACGAGTGTCTGCTCAGCTACAGCAACCAGAGGCAGCACGCGCTGATCCCGCCCCGCACCAGTCGACCGAGTCGGTGTCGGGACGGTGCCGCTCTACCGACCACCTGCCGAATAGTAGGGTGTGGTTGCTATCTCTCAGGATATGTCATAGCTACTCGTCCTCACCCCGCGACCACCTCAGCAGCGCTCCCCGCGTCAACTCCCGCCTCTGGGGCAGCAGGTCGATGTCCTCGGTGAGCACGAGCGTCTCCCAACCGCCCCGCCCGTGGTACTCCTCGCGTACGGCCCGCTCGGCCCGCGCCTGCTCCCGGTCGCGGTAGAGCTGGGCAGCCCTCCTAAGCTTCGGCCACGCGAGCGTCATGGGCGGCAGGTCCTCCGAGATGCGGTACCCACGCAGGTAATCGCGTCCCGGTAGCTGCCCCCCTTCCAGGAGCAGCTCCTCCAGCTGCCCCTCAGCCACTTTTGGGTGGTGCGCCTCCTCGGGAGATACCGGCGGCAGCTCCGGCTCCTCCAGCCCCAGCCGCCTGATCGTCGGCAGCAGCGCCTCCGCCTCCGCGCGCATCCCGAGGTACTCCTCGGCCTCCTCGGGCTTGAGCTTGCCCGCCTGGTAGTCCTCCGCTACGCACCGCAGCTGCCACATCTGCGGCTCCCAATCCTCCTCGACGAACCACCCGCGCTCAGCACTATCCACCCCCTCCCACTCGGGAGCGAGCCGCCTCAAGTCCTCGAGCGCCAGCCTGATGTTGCGCACGAGCCCAAGGTAGTTGGGCCTCCAGGTGCGCGTGTTCACGTCTGCCATCTCAGGTTCCTCCTCCTGCCAGCGGCCTCCTGATAGCGCACCCTGCGCTCGGCATCCTCTAGCTGGAACGCCGTGGCCCAGCCGCGCACATCCAATCTGTATTCCACGATGAGCTCGGAAGCACCGCCCGGACCTCTCATGTCCTCATCCGTCTGACCTATTATCCCCAGTTGCGGCCTGTAGAGGCCGGTAGCCTCATCGCGGAACCAACTGACGAACATACGGCTGCTCTCATCGAAGACGACCGCCTCTATGTCCCGATAATATTGTATCTCCGACGTCCCGTCCGGCCATTGTCGCTCCCTCACGGCGTGGTCGAGGTAGTGCAGCGTGCCGGTGAGCTCCCTGTCACCCGGCCCGTAGGTGTGGCCCTGGTAGGTGAGGCCCCACAACCTGCCAGGGGCCGCCTCCTCCCTCGGCGGGAATCCCGAGCCCACGACCCGATCTCGGACGATCTCCCTCTCCCGCTCGTCGAGGTCGCGCTCCCAGGCCGACCACATGAGCCTCACCGCGCCTATGCGCTCGTTCGTGAGAGCCCTCAGCCTCTCCTCCTCCAGCCTCAGGTCCCACCCCGCTGGCAACCTCACCCTTTCCTGTGCCCTCTCGTCTTGCCCTCCCCCTCTATAACTGAACATCCCCATCCTTTCTAGCCTGGCTCATCCCAGGTGTATCATAGTCGAGCCCGAGATGAAACCCACGGGAGCGAGCTGGGGAAGAGCAGAGGCGGGGCGGATATCGCGGGCTTCCCCGGTGCCTTCGGTACCCGAGAGCCCTCCCGATCCTGCCGGCTGCGGGCCTCGATCCGGCCCTGCAGACGCACCCGCTCGCCTCTAGCTACTCGTCCTCCTCGACGTAGTAGGGGGGCTGGCCTGAGCTACGGGGCGGCTTACGGGATGTACACCGGCCGGACCAAGCGCTACGACGAGGAGGTGCTCGACAGGATCTGCAACTTCCTCGGGGTGCGCCTGTGCGAGCTGCTGGAGTACGTGCCGGACGAGCAGGCTGGGGCACAGCAGAGGCCGGATAAGGCCGGCTCGAGGGCTTGAGCGCCCGCCACAAGCGTGCATCAGGCTGAGCTCCAGGACATCCCCGGAGGCAAAGCTTACCCTTATCGTCGAGCAAGACGGCTTGACGGCACTAGGGGTTCTGGGCGGTAAAACGGCCGATGCGGCGGGGCTGTAACGTCTTGTGCATCAGTCTTGAGACTCAGGCCCCGTCGGCGAAGCCTACGGTAGCGCCCAGGTTCCCGCCGTCAAGGCGGTGTGGGGGTAAGCCACTGAGCCGGAGCGGGGGAGCGGAAGCTCGCGTCGGATAACAATCCCGGAGGGATTGCGTGCCGCAGGCACGCACCCTGGAAGCTACGGCGGGTTGTCGTGCGGACGGCGTTCTGCGTTATCTCGACCGTCGAGGGCAGCGGCGGACTGATCGGGACAAGCCTGCTGATCGCGTCTCCGGCGACCCGGGCGTCGGTGGCGCTCCTATAAAGGGTTATAGTTTTCGGGGCGGCCAGAGCGCCGGCTTCGGCCCGCATGCAGGGAGAGTGGTGGGGACAGCCAACACCACACGGCATCCTGTAGAGGGAAGACCGCCGGCCCTGCGACGACGGCCGGCGGCCACTTTCCTACCTGCCCTTGAGGCGCCTGCGCAGCCTGCCTTCGTCGGACCACCGACGGCCCGACAGCAGGTACAGAACGATCAGGATCAGGCCAACGGCCTTCAGGGCTTGCTTGTAAGTCAAGGCTATCACCTCCTTTCCTCGTGGATTTCGGCGGGCGCGAGTGCCATAGTGTCCTGGCCCTCCTCGTCGCACCGATACTCAGGATGCGCCTCGAAGAACGCGTCCAGCTCCTTGGCGCGCTCCTCCCGGAACCGTTCCAGCCGCGATTGGAGGCGCTCCATGCGCTCCGGGTCGCGCAGGGCAGCTGCGAGCTCTCGCGGCGGCAGGGCTTCGGCCAGGCCGGGGATCTCGTCCTTCATCCGCTCGAACGCCTCCCAAGACCGGAGCCCGTCCAACCATTCGGGGTCGATCATGCCCACGGCCCCGATTCCGTCGCGCAGGTCAGCCGGTCCTCTGAACTGGCCGATCGCCCACATCAGCACCCAGAGGCCCTGCTCTGGCGGCCCCACACCCCGTATCGCCTCCCCCAGCACCGAGAGGCCGAGTGCTCCCCGCCCGAGCAACTGGTCGAAGATGAGACTGTACCCGCCGAGGGCGTCCAGCCAGGGACGGAGCTCGTCGCGGGCTTGCAGGAGCTGCTCGTCGGTCAGGGGCGCCAGTTCGTCGCTCCATCGAACTTGGCCTAGGAACCGGCTCGCCTCCACGAGGAGATCCTCAGGCCAGTGCTCGGGCAGCCACGGCTCCACGCCCCCGATGCGGTCGGTGCGCGCCCGCTCCAGACCGAAGCCCTTCTCCAGCGCGCGCCGATCGACCTCGGATTGCGGGTCGTCATCGGCCCCGATCCCTTCGAAGGTCCCGGTCACGATTCTCATCATCGCAGCCATGAACACGTCGAAGTTCGCGGAACCCACTCGCCTGCGGGCCCCGCCCAGGGGGACGCGCCAGCCGCACCGATGGGTACGTGGCCTGCTCAACCTGGTCCAAGGCCTCGTCTGACAGGCCTCCCCCATCAGGATCCCCGAGGTCCCGGACATCGCGATCCACCTGCTCGGCCACGCGCCCAAGCAAGCGCCGAACCGGCACCATCGAGACCTCGTAGCCGTCCCACCACAGCCGCCACGCCACGTAGTCGAGGCGCTTCTCCCGTCCGTCCAGGTGGATCCTGCACAGGGCAAGCAGTTGCTCGCCGGTGCCTGTCGGGTAGACCGACCTCGTGCCACGCCCTCTGCCGAGAGGCACCTGCATGGGCTTCGGGAGCAGCCCGTGGCGGTGCCATCGCGCGAGCTGCTCGGGAGAGGCCTCGTGGCCGTTAGCCATCGCCAGCTCTATCAGTTCCTCGCGCGTCTCACCTGATCCGTCCATACCCTGCCCTCCTCGTGCTCGTCCCTCGGACAGCTTCGAACACTCACATCATAGGAGATTGTCCCTTCGCCTCCCGCAGCGTTTCACGCTAGCCTGTATACATGCGTATCTGGCAGGCACGGCTTGTTCTAGCACGCAGAGGGCTATAGACTACACAGGGGGCCGACGCGCCAAGCCATACTACAAGAGAGCACCTTGAATGCAGGAGCGTGGCGTGTCGGCCCCCTCTATCAGCCCCTATATCCTCACCGGATCGACACGCATCTTGCGGTACTGATGGCCCCAAGCCCTATGTGGTGCTACTCGCTCTCGTACCCCACACCGAACGGCTCGCCGTCGTCCTCGGCCTCCGCGACCCCTACGTAGCGTCCCGGTGTGAGCACGTAGCCCTGCTCCGCGATCTCTTCGATGGGGGCGCTCCTACAGAAGCCGGGCACGTCCTCGTACGCTCCGGCCTCTGCCTCTCCCCTCCAGGCGTGGTAGGCGCGAGTGATCCTGCCGATCTCATCATCTGATAACTCCCTGTGCGTGCGGTCCACCAGGTGCCCCATCTGCCGGGCGTCTATGAAGAGCGTCTCGCGGCTCCGGTCCCGGAACCTGGCCGCCGCCTTATCGCGCGACAGAAACCACAGGCACGCCGGGATCTGCGTCGTGTAGAAGAGCTGCGGGGGCAGCGCGATCATGCAGTCCACCAGGTCCGCCTCTATTATCGCCCGCCTTATCTCACCCTCCCCTCCCGTGTTCGAGGACATCGAGCCGTTGGCCAGCACGAAGCCCGCTATACCGTTGGGCGCCAGATGGTAGATGATGTGCTGCACCCAGGCAAAATTCGCGTTGCCCACAGGTGGCACGCCGTAGCGCCAGCGTACATCCTCTCTCAGCCGCTCACCTCCCCAGTCGCTGACGTTGAAGGGGGGATTGGCGAGGATATAGTCTGCCCTGAGGTCGGGGTGCAGGTCCCGGTGGAAGGTGTCGGCCGGCTCCCCTCCCAGGTTGCCCTCGATGGCCCGGATCGCCAGGTTCATCTTACACAGCCGCCAGGTGGTGGGGTTGGACTCCTGCCCGTAGATTGAGAGGTCCCCCACCCGCCCGCCGTACGCGAGCACGAACTTCTCCGACTGCACGAACATCCCGCCCGAGCCGCAGCAAGGGTCGTACACCCTGCCGCGGTAGGGCTCGAGCATCTCGACCAAGAGCTTCACCACGGACCGCGGGGTGTAGAACTCGCCTCCGCCCTTGCCCTCGGCGCTGGCGAACCGGCCCAGGAAGTACTCGTAGGTCCTGCCCAACACGTCCTTCGAGCGGCTGGCCTCGTCCCCTAGCCCGATGGTGCCTATGAGGTCTATGACCTCGCCCAGGCGCCGCTTGTCCAGGCTGGGCCTGCCGTACTCCTTCGGCAGCACCCCCCGCAGGGATGGGTTCTCGCGCTCGATGGCCACCATCGCGTCGTCCAGCAGGTTGCCGATGGTCGGCTGCTTGGCGTTCTCCTGTAGATAGCTCCAGCGGGCCTTCCTCGGCACCCAGAAGACGTTCTCGGCGGTGTACTCGTCGCGGTCCTCGGGGTCCGCGTACTCCTCCTGTTGCAGCGCCTCGTAGCGCTCCTGGAACGCATCCGAGATGTACTTGAGGAAGATCAGGCCGAGCACCACGTGCTTGTACTCGGCTGCGTCCATGTGGCCCCTGAGCTTGTCGGCCGCGGCCCACAGCTTCTCCTCGAACCCCAGATTTGCGCCGTTGTTCCGGATGTCCCTCGCCCTCGTCTGGCTCACGCGCTGCCTACCTTCTCGCTCCCACCAGTTCGTCCCTCGGCCGTCATCTCTCCGCCCTCGTCGTCACTCAGCTCCTTGAGATGAAGCGACCCTCCGGCTCGTCTCACATACTCTTCGATGGCGTCTCTTGGCACCATGATCCTGCCACCGACCCGGTAACCGGACAGAGTTCCCTGACGCACCCAGTTCTTGATCGTCTGACCCGTGACGCCGAGGAGACCTCCGGCTTGCGTGCTTGTGAGCAGGTCCAGGGAGGGTAGCTCCTCACCCGCCGCTCGAATGAGCGCCTCAATAGCGCGCGCCTGCCCGTCCTCACCCTCGTATCGAAGTCGGCGTGCCGTTTCCTTAGCAGTATCGAGAGTATTACGAGAGATCATGAGCCGCCTCCATTCGTACCAGGTGTTTACTATACTACAAAAAGTGCAAGGAGAATAGCCGTGAGGTCCCCGGGAGCATGCTCGGACGTTTGGAACAGGTAAGAAATGTTGCAGGCAAGGCGGCCAAGGTCGCTGCGGCTGTGCTCGCCGCCCTCGGCGAAGTTGCTTACGATGTGGGGCAGGCGCACCGAGTCTATCCACTGGCTATGTACGCCCTGGGGTGGCCCCCACCCGTACGCTACTTCGCCCTGCACGAGCAGGTGGAGATTGCCCGACGGTACCAGGCGACGAAGGACGATGGGGCAGCGCTCGATGAGCTAGAAGCCTGGGTACGAGATTTAGTACTCGCTCGCCACGACGCGCGGCGGCTGCGGGCGATGCTTGCGGAATGGGAGAGGAAGGCGTGGCTGAAAAGGAGGATTCCGATCCTGCGTGACGCGGTCGAGGCACACATCGGCGGGAAGTATAACCTGTCAGTGCCGCCGGTCCTGTCACAGTTGGAGGCTGTCGTGGCAGAGGGCTTCGGTCATAAGGGGGTGCTGAGACACCGGGGCCGGAGCGGCAAGAACGCAGCGACGTTCGAGGAGTACCTGGGAAGGCTGCTGCCGCAGGACTGGTGGAACAAGAGCGACGAGGCGGTGAAGCTATTCATGCTAGAGGTGGTCCTCGCCTCGTTCGAGTACGGTCAGCCTTTGCCGGGCAACCTCAACCGCCACGCGATCCTCCATGGCGTTGACACGGACTACGGGACCGTGGAGAACTCGCTGAAGACGATCCTGCTGTTTGATTACGTTCAGGATGCGTTCAGGTTTGTGATCACTGCAGGTGGCAGGAGCTACCACCTGCTGGGCTGCCCCGAGCTCTCAAAGGCTAAGAAGGGGAGGCTCGTGTTCCGGTCAGAGTCGGAGGCGATGGGGCAGAGGGTCCCGTGTAAGCGGTGCTTGCCGGATCGGTGGGAGTGGGAAGCGGAGTAGCGCAGGGTAATTCGGGTGAGAGGCTTCAGTGCGATAGATTTACGATAATTCAATGGGAACATCTATGCCTAAAAGAACCAGAGAGGGAACCTGCCACATCTGCGGTGCGTACGGGCCGCTCTCCTTCGAGCACATTCCACCCCGAGCCGCCTTCAACGACCGTCCTGTAATCGCACTGCCGTTCGACCGGGTGCTCGGTGCTACTCCTGGCGAGCAGGTGGTGGGGCGAAAGCAGCAGCAGGGAATCGGCTACTACACGCTCTGTACCAAGTGCAACAACGACCTGGGCGGCTGGTACTCGCGCCGGTTCGTCGATTGGTGCTACCAAGGTGCGGATGTCCTCATAAGAAGCGGAGGCAACCCACGACTCATATATCTGCACCATATCCGGCCGTTGCCCGTGATCAAGCAGATTCTCGCCATGTTCATTTCTATCAACGCGGCGGGAACGCTCTCGCGCGATGACTACCTGGTGCGCTTCTTACTGAACAAGCAAATGACTCATCTGCCGCCCAAGTACCGCGTCTTCGCATACTACAACCTGGAGGGCGAGCCTAGGACATCGCAGATCATGGCAGTGGCGAAGTTCGACACAGGGAGTGCCTCGCTGCAAACCGAGATTGCCTACCCCCCGTACGGCTACGTGCTGACCCTGGATGGTGAGAGGCCACTCGACAGGCGGTTGGTAGAGATATCGCATTTCGCCAGCTACGAGTACAACGAGGAGGTCAACGTGCCGCTACACCTGCCGGTCCTGCCCACCCACGGATTATTCGGCGCCGACTACAGGACTCAGGAAGAGATTGACCGACAGGTGGTAGAGGGGCGATCTATGGGTCAGGTGTAGGGGGGAAGCCAGAATCATGAGGGAGAGTATTGATTGACCATGACTACAGAGCTGTACTGCTGCTTGGATACGAGCATCTTTATGGAGTGCAGGCCCTTCCGGGAAATTCAGTGGCCGGCGGAGCTTGGGTCCGAGAGGGTCTGTCTCATTGTGGCGCCAGTCGTGTTCGACGAACTGGAGGGCCACAAGACGGACCCCCGAAGCGAACGGCGGCGCAACCGGGCAAGAACTACCATAGCCGCCTTCGCGCGCGACCTGGGGGAAGCGGCTTGGAGCGAGGGCGGCGTGAGGTTGAGTTCGAAGGTTCGCATCCGCTGCCTTTCGGACGAAGCCCCTTCCGATTACTATGAGGCGCACAACCTGAATCATCGACAGGGCGACGACCGGCTGCTCGCCACAGTGCTGCACTTTCAGGACCAGGGGCACAACATCGCCCTACTAACGGCGGACTATGGATTGTTCGCTAGGGCAAGATCTCGCGGAATCGACGCGCGTTGGGCCCGTGACGAGATCCGCGAGAAGGACGAGTCGAACCCGCAGACGAGGGAGATCCAGCGACTCAGCGCCCGGATTGTGGCTCTCGAGGAGCAACTTGCGACTCGGGCACGTGAGGTACCTGACCCGCTCGCATTGCTGCGCCAAGCCATCGAACACGCGCCGGTGCCACCCCACGAGAAATATGCCTACCTGCACATCGTGCTACATCCCATTGCATCAGATAACAGGCTGCTCGCTACGGCCGAACAGAATTCCGCCTTAGACGGGCAGGACCATCGGACACGTGAGATGCTGGACCAGGTGCTATCCGATGCAGCGGCCTGGCCGGTCTACCCGCGGCAGTACTATCCAGAGTTTTCATCGGGCTTGGGGTGGGAGCGGGTCGCCGAGGGGTGGCGCATGAGTCGGATGCTGCGGTCTCAGGTGCAGGACGGGGATCGGTTCGACCCAGGGGGAATGCTTGATCTTTTCGTTGGGCGCGACGGAACGGCCCAGCTATTCTGCGGTAGAGCTGGAGATACTCCGAAGTCCGGCCAGCTCCAGCTCTTCGAGGATAACATCGCGTCGCTAACTACCCGTTTCTTGTATTTGATGGGCATGTTGTACGAGCGTGCCGGTTACGAGGGGCCAGTCGACGTCGCGCTCGCGGTTACGGGAGCCGAGGGCGCGATATCGGGGCATTTGGCGAGCATGTGGATGGGAGTGCGCAACGCGCCGTACGAGCGGGAAGAATACCTCGAGGTAAGGCAGTTCGCGGCAACTGGCCTCCGACGAGATCCGCGCGGGTGCGCCCGAGCGCTGACAGAGGAGTTGTTCGGTGCTCTCACGGGCGAGACGTACGATCCGTATGCACAATTGCCAGAATGGAGCGCAGAGCAGGGCTAGTCGAATTGGCTCGGGGAGGGTGTGTCGCGCGAGAGAACTGGTGTCGGAGCCTGATAGCGAGGCGATCACATCTCGTGCGCGTCGTCGCGGAGGATATCCGTGATCTGCGTCCCTGCGTTGGATTGTGACATCGGCGATGTCACAATCCGCAATGTGCCTCTACTCGGCGCCTAGCTCGCGCAGCCTCTCGCAGATATGCTCCTCGGTCGGCAGCTTCACCCTGTACTCAGCGATGAATATCTTCTCCTCCAGTCCTCCGAGTGCGTACCTGACCTCCTCCCTGCCCGCTCGCTCACAGATGATGAGACCAATCGCCGGCTTCTCCCAAGGGTACGAAGGCACGCGGTCTCGGTAGTAGCTGACGTACTTGTTCATCTGTCCGACGTAGCGGTCATCGAACTCTCCCACCTTGAGGTCCACCAAGACGATGCACGGGATGCCTCTGTGGTAGAGCTCCAGGTCCACCTGATGGTAGCGGCCGTCGATCACCATCCTCTGCTGAGTGCGCCTCACATAGAAGTCCGGCCCCAGCTCGTCGAGGAAGCGCTCGAAGCTCCGCCTCAGCGCCGCCTCCAGCTCGGCCTCGGAGAAGCCCGAAGGCAACCCCGGCAGCTCCAGATTGTACAGGTCGCGGAAGCCGGCGGCGGGATCCACCGGAGACAGCACAGCCGGCACGATCTCAACATGATTGGGCTCGGAGAGGCGGTGGGAGTACAAGTCGCTCGTCACCTGTCTCTGCAGCTCCCGCACGCTCCAGGCTTGTCTCACCGTCATCGCCTCGTAGAACCGACGGGCCTCGGAATCCTCAATCCCTATGAGCACGGTGTAGTGCGTCCAGCTCAGCTGCTGACTGAGCGAGGTCACGACCGGGTAGGTGCGGTAGAAGCGCAGCATTCGATACACGTCCCGACGGTTGAAGCCCAGATCACCCGACAGACGACTCACGAGCTGCTCACCATAGCCGGCCCGATCCCGGTGCTGCAGCTCCTCCCGGGCTATGCGCTCACCGACCTGCCAGTACGCCTGCACCCGTAGGTTGTCTATGGCTTGATACGCCCGGGCGCGGGTGGCCTCGAGGATCGCCCGCACGTCTCGGAGTAACTCCTCGTAGCCCTCGGGCTGTGCCAGCTCGCTCACAAGGTCCGCCTTCGAGTGTACGGGTAGTGGAGGACTTCGACCGCCTTGCGCCTCTCCGCCTCGGGCCTTCTGTCGTAGCGTGCGGTCGTGTCGACGCTCGCGTGCCCCGCCATCTCCTTGACTCTGCTGATGTCTATGCCTCTCTCGAGCAGGTCGCCGATGAACGTGCGCCTGAAGTCGTGAGGGGACAGGGGCTCGACACCCGCCTGGCCCACGCGCTTGGCAAGCATCTTGGAGATCGCCCTGCCCGTCATCGAGGTGCCCGCGATCTCACCCCTCTGTGTAAGCGGCACGAAGAGCGCTCCCTCGAAGTCTCCTCGGACACGGAGCCAGTCGTCCACGGCAGCCGCCGCCGCGGCCGTGAGAGGCACGCTCCTGTGTTTGTTGCCCTTGCCGCGCACTCTAAGCGTCGGCGGCTCCGGAGTGTAGTCGGAGAGCTGTAGGCTCGCGAGCTCCGCCCGGCGGATGCCTCCTATATATAGGACTCCCAGCATCGCCACATCGCGCACTCCCGCAGGCGTCCGGTCCCGGAGGCACGCTCTCACTAGTGCCTCGATCTCGCCGGCGGTGGGGGATCGGCCGGCCGGCTCCCTCTCCCCCTTGGCGCCCTTCACGTCACGGATGCGGTCGTACTCCTCGCTCGTCATGAGGTTGAGGTTCCTGGCACGCCTGGCTATGCCCTTGAGCGCCGAGAGCGTGACGTTCACGGTGGAGGGAGCGACGCCTCGCTCGGTGAGGGCCTGCCGGATCCATTCAATGTGGTGGTCGCGGAGCTCGTGCCACTCCACAGCTTCGTACGGCACCTGCATCATCCGGGCTACGGCGCGCAGGCGCTCCTGCACCGTGACCCGGCTGCGAGGCGAGAGGCTGCCAAGATAGGCAAGGAGTGGGTCCTCGATAGGAGGCTGGGCTCGTTGGCACGGCAAAGGCGGCAGGGCCACTACCACAGCTTCGTCATCAGTGACTTGAGTCATAACATCCATCCATTGGCCCTACTAATAGGCTTGAGCTCGTCCTGACTGGCAGTCTTTAAGAACTCGGCTAGCTGTATGCCGGTAAGTATACGCGGCACGGCGCGGTATCTACCCCGTTGGATATTCCTCGCGGTTTCACCTGTCATCGGTCGTAGCCAGTACTTGGGCCTATCGGTCGCGATGGGTTCAGGATGAGGGGTGCAGAAGATTGGCAGGATGTAACAGATATTTTGTGACCGAAGGTACGCTCGAACCTCGGGATCGTCTCTCAGCTTATCGGCGTAGTACTTGTCCGTCTTGTGGAGCTTGTCCTTGACCGCCTTCCATCGGCTGTGTAGCGGCTCGTATTCGCCTTCGTCCACGCCAGCCTCAACCACCGATGTCCAAGTCTGGACCGGCACGAATAAGTCGCCCACGCGCAGCGGGACATCCACTTCCTGCTCTCGGCTGCCCGCCAGCCTGAACTTGATGTTGGGCAGACCGTGCTTTGGGCGTAACTCAGGGAAAGCCAGCTCCACGCCGTCCACAGCTTCCAAGAAGCTGGCCAGCTCCGAGTCGAATACAGAGGTACGCACGAAAGCATCGTCGTTGGGCGGGTCGGCGGTGAAGCTGTCCGCAGTAGTCCACCACCCAAACGTCATGATGATCCTCGCCAAGCAAGAGGTAGGTGGGCTGCATCCCTCGCAGACGGAGCGCGTTCTGTTTACCAGCGGAGGAAGCCAGGGTGACGAATGTACTTAGGCTCGCGGCGAGTTCTGTCGAACCGGCGTAGTCGGGGTAATACGTTGCCAGCGCTCTCTGTGCCTCCTCAAGGAGTGCGCCGCCCTCGAGGTCGCCCCTGCGCACCAGCATGGTGCCCGTGAGTGCGAACCACCAGCTGTAGTGAAATCCATACGTTTCATTTCTGAAGGCTAACTGCGCAAGGCCCTCAATGATTGCGCACAGGTGCTCGGGAGGCATGCCGATGTTTCGCTCGAACAGGCACCGGTAGCGGCATCCCTCCTCATACAGGCTGCGGATACCCCTGTCTATGTGCTCGAAGAAGACGTCGCCACGCCACGGGCGGTGACGCTTAATCTCGGGGTACATCCATATGAGCGCCGGGCTGGTAATCTGGGGGGTGAAGCCGGTGAAGCCCCACGGTGAGACGGCCGTCCCCTCTCTCGTATGCCAGCGCCAGAAGAGCTCTTCGGCAACCATCGCACGCTCAGATGCCTGTATAGCAACCTGGCCTAGATCGAGAGACACCTGTGCAGGCTGGAAGGCGCTCTTACCCTTCTCCCTCATCTCCCTTGAGAACTCCCTCAGGTAGTTGAGGCTGATGAGAGAGCGTACTATTCCCCGGTACTGGTAGGACATGTTGTGTATAGTCGCCACGGCGAGCACTGCATCACCCGGCACGTCGCGCAACACGAAACCATCCTCATGCGCCTCGAAGCTGTCGGGCACATCCCGCGCTCCATATGCCAGTACAGCGTAGTCCGCGGTTTGGCATCGCACCCTGATGTCGTCAATGCTTTCACCGAGCTTGCGCAACCGAGGCAACCCTGAGCAGAGCCTCGATAGGCACAGCAGCAGCGGATAATCGTGAGGAGCGCAGAGGCGCTTGAACTCGGCCTCGTAGGCAGCGAGCAACTGCTCCGATATCTCCGCATGCTGTGCGCTTGTAAGGTAGATCGGCCTGCGGTTGTTGACGAGCTCCGGCACCACCTGTCTCACCAGGTCCACTGCAGAGTTCCGCGTCGTCTCCGCGGCGCTGTTCAATGAAGAGAAGAGCATCTGGAGCGCCTCAGGCACGTCACCTGCCGGCGACTTTGGCTCAGGCAGCCTTCCGGGTATAAGTCGCCTCCACAAGCGCACTCACAACCTCTCTAAGTAGTTCACCTAATGTTTATTAGGAGTACCACTTCGCTGGTCCGGAAGCAAGGCTGGGATCACCACCCATCGTGTAAGGAATCGCAGTTGTTGCCCGGCCGATCGTATTTATTGCGCAGAGTCGATCACGGTTATTGCGCGGCCGGGGTGTGCCTGTTACTCGGCGTACGCGTTCAGCGCCACCCTGTCCACCCTCGACGCCAGGCACTCGGCGCTGTGCTGGCCATAGATGCGGGTGGTATCGAGCGAGCTGTGGCTCAGGAGCATCGCGAGTCCCACGAGGTCGCCCGGGTTGTCCTTGAGGTAGAACATCGCGACGGTGTGCCGCGGCGTGTGGGCACTCGCGTCTGCCGACAGCAGGCTACAGAGGGTCACTCGCCCGTCTGGCCGTCTATCGCCTCCCGCAGGATGTCGGCGTGTCCGTTGTGACGAGCGGTCTCCTCGACCATGTGCAGCATGATCCACCGGAGCGTGGGCGTCTCCCCGCTCCATACCTGCTGGCGAGCCACGTCGTCCGGGGCGGCGTCTCGAATGATCCGCCTCGCTCTGTCCACCTCCGCCCGGTATAGCGCCAGTATCTCGTCCGTCGTCTCATCCGGCTCGATTCGCCAGTCCGCGTCCGGGTCGTCCTGGGTCGATACTTCCGGCAGGTCCTGACCCGCGAGCACCATCCCGAACCACCAGCGCTCGACGTACGCCAGGTGCTTGACGAGCCCCAGCAGCGTTACGCCGGAGGGTGTCCCTGGACGCCGCAGGTCCTCATCGCTCACTCCGTCCGCCTTACACAGGAGCGTCGCACGGGCGTAGTCCAGGAAAGCCTCTAACATCTCCTTCTCGGACGCCGCCATAGGCGGATCTCGCCGCGCACAGGTCTCCACCAACGGATCTCCCTTCGCTATCTGCTTGTAGACGCATCACGGCTCTTGAGTGAGAGCGCACCTACCGACCCTACGTCCCTATGCGAGCCGCTGCCCTTTCTCGAACCATTCGCGGACGGCGGCGCTGTGCTCGCGGGTCGGGAGTTCCGAGCACGATCGCCGACACCCGCATCGGTGGTTACATCATCCCTCGTGCCTGCTCACGAATCGTGCGCCAACCCGAGATCGGCGAACCCCGCGAGCCTGCTGCTCCCGCGTCGCTCGCTTCGCGCGTCTTACGACGTACCTTACGCAGCCTGTGGCGTCGCAACACGACCCTCGACCTATTCTCAGCAATCGTCTTGCTGGCGCAGGGCGCGGATATGGTTGATCTCGCCCGCATGGTAGAGGTCGTGTCCGATCATCACACCGATGATCCACCGGGTCTCCTCCAGCTCGCCCGAGTATGGATGCCTCCGAGGGCGGAGCAGCTCGGCCTCATCGAGGGCGGCGACGCTGCGCCGAAGGCGCTCCTGCCCCTCTCGCAGCCAGCCGATCGCCGACCCGATAGTCGCGAGCGCGTCGCGGCCCTCGACGAGCGGATGGTCCCCTGTGAGCTGGGCGTCGCCGAAGGCGTGATTCTCGTACATGAACTTGCAACTGCCGACGTGCCCGACGATGTCGCGGATCGAGCGGCGACCACCCGGAGGTATCCACAGCCAGTCCTCAGGCGCGACGGACCGGAGGTTGCCCAGCAGGGAATGCCATTCACTCCCCTCGAAAGCCCCGTCGAGCAGGTACAGGAACTGGGAGGTGGACGTCGCCGTCATGCCGTTCATAGGCCGCGCATCATCAGCCACGGCTGTCTCCTTCCTCCGCGAAAGGCATCATACCCCGTCTGCGGCGCTCACTAGGCCTCACGCTGCCTTATTCAACGGGCTCGGGAAATGGGTTTGGGGGCAGCGTACCGCCCGCGGCATCCGCTAGCAAGGCTCATCTCCTGCGCGCGCGAGGAATCGCGGTTAGCGCCCGGGGCAGGACGAGAACCTGGTCTTGGGTGAACGAGTACGCAGCCGTCCCCGTACGGGGAGCTCTGCTAGCATCGTTACTGTGCATGCGGGGGATGAGCAAGGTACTGAAGTCCGAAACCGAAGGAGCGTGGAAATGAGCGGGCTACCAACCGAGTCGGTCCTGAGCTGGGCGGCCGAGGCGGTCGGCACCGGCGCGAGAGTCATTGCGGCAAAGGCGCTGCACGAGGGCAGAACGGGTCCGTGGATGGTGCAGATCGATCATGCTGGTGGCACGAGCGATGTCGTACTTCGCTTGGTTGTGCCGGGATGGATCGGCAAAGCGATGATTGCCACCGGGGCGGCGGCGCTGCTGGTCGCTGAGGAGCACGGGCTGGCGGCTCCGCGCCTGATCGCGAGCGATCTCAATGGCCGGGCCACAGGAGTGGTAGCGACGCTGGAGACGGCCGTGCCCGGCAGCAGCGCGATGCCGGCCAGGGTCTCGGCCGAACGGCTGCGAGAGGCGGGGGCCGCGATCGCGAGAGTGCACAAGGTCCCGCTCGAGCCCCGGCGTCACCTGCCGCTCCGGACCCGCCCGACGCAGACCGACGACCACGCGATGGAGAGGCGGATGTCGGTCACCCATTCGACTCCGCTGCTGCAGCTCGCCGACGACCGGGTGAGGGAGATCCCCAGACCGCAGGAGACGGCAGTGTTCGTCCACGGCGACATCTGGGCTGGGAACATGATGTGGAGCGGAGATATCTGTACTGCCTTGATCGACTGGAAGACCGCAGGTGTCGGAGACCCAGGCGTTGACCTAGGTAATCTGCGCATGCATATGGCGGTGCAGTACGGTTCGGACGCGCCCGCGTACGTACTCGAAGGGTGGCGGCGTGAGAGCGGCCGGGAAGCGACGAACGTGGCGTACTGGGACACCGTCGCTGCGCTCCAGACCCCCGTCGACCTAGACGATTGGGAGCCGGGCTTCGACGACCAGGGTAACCGATTGGGCGGATCGGACGTGACCGAGCGGCGCAACGCGTTCCTGCGCGCGGCGCTCGACCGGCTCGAACGCGATGGGGTAACTCATGGGTGACTTGGCTGCCCTCGACGCCGCTGAGGTCCAAAGTAGGCTCGGCCTGACCGCCGAGACCGTGGCGTGGCTCGAGCGCATAGAGCGGCCTTCCGGTTCCCCCGGACCGGCGCTGCCCGACGACGCGGAGGCCGAGCGGCTGCTGGGGAGGCTCGGCGTCGAGCTGGCGGACAGGGCCGAGACTATAGCCGCACGGCCCGGCCCGACCTCCCATCCCGAACTGTGGTGGGTGCTCGAGCGCGCCTATCACGATCTGCTCGCCACAATGGGTGCACCGGTCGGAGCCGGCTTAGCGGCGCTACCGGCGAGCACCGGACCGGTGGGCCGGCATCTCTACGTCTGGCTGTTCCTGACCGTCCTGCCCGAGGTGCGCCGCTATCACGCCCAGGTGGGTGTCCCCGATGA
>CADDYR010000012.1 GCA_902810765.1 Chloroflexota bacterium | reverse complement strand
GCACAGAGGTACAGGTAAACGAAAGGCCCGAGGCGCTCGCTCATCGAGGACAAGCGGGGCTACGAGGGTGACGAGAAGATCGAGGGACTCATATCTAATCCGGGTGGATGTCATCAGGAGCCACCAGGCGTGGTCATCCTGAGCCCTTCGCTACGCTCGAGGGTAAACTCCGCGAAAGATCTAGAGGGAGGACGCGGCAAAGCCTCCCGGACAGATTCTTCGGCCTGCGGCCTCAGTATGACAGGTGTGACAGGAGCCTCGGAATGACGGGCTCATCGCCCGGACTCGGTATCAGGCGCGGCCCAGGGGCGCCTCGTCCGGTCCCTCACGCACAGGTCCCGCTCCTTGACAGGCTCGATTCAGCTACCGTATAACTACTTCCCGAAGAGCCTGTCGTCCGACCGGCAGCCTCGCGCTCTCTGCCTTCGGACGAGTCGCGGCGCGCGGCCCGAGGCGGGCTCCGGCACGAGTGCCTCGCTGTCCGTACTATTCCGATTGCTCCCAGCCGCCTCTCTGTCGAGGACCTTCGGCCGCTTACGGGGATCAGGGCCGGCCAGGCGCGGCGTAGCTCTGCTGGGTGAGGATTACAGAGGGGAAGATTACTTCTTGCTCGAATTGATGCAATCGGCGAGCCTCGCCGTGCGCTCCCTGCTGGAACTCTGTGCACTGGCCATCTTCGCGTACTGGAGCCACGTGGGGCTCGAGCTCACGGTCTTCGGACCCGACACCTTGGCGCTCACGCGGCGGGCGCCCGGCTCTGGTGTGGCCCTACGCGCTGATGGTGCTCGTCAATGGCGCCCTCGTGCGAGTCCGGGGACAGTAGGGGAGTGTACTTAGCACGGCATGAAGCAGGGTCAGGCGAGCCAGGAGGAGCAGGAGAAGCTGGCGCTGGAGAGGATCATCTTCTTCAGCGACGCGGTAATGGCGATCGCGATCACGCTGCTGGCGATAGACATCCGCCTGCCCCAGATCCCCGGCGAGGCGCTCCCCGCCGCGCTCCTGGATCTGTGGCCGTGCTACCTGAGCTTCGCCATCAGCTTCCTGGTGATCGGCTCGTACTGGTGGGTCCACCATCGCGCCTTCCGGACGGTGCGCCGCTACGACGAGGGACTGATCTGGCTGAACCTGCTGTTCCTGCTGTGTGTCGCCTTCCTGCCGTTCGCGAGCGCCGTGCTGGGCGAGCACGGTGATGAGCCGGTGGCCGCGACCTTCTATGCGCTGTGTGTTGCCGCCACGGGGCTGGCCGAGGCGACCCTCTGGACGTACGCATCGCGCGGCCACCGGCTGATCGAGACGGACGTGCCGCAGCGCGCCATCCGGCTGGCCAGCATGAGGGCGCTTACCCCACCCGCCCTGTTCCTGCTCTCGATCCCGCTCATCTGGCTCGCGAGCCCCTACGTCGCGATGGTGTGCTGGCTCGGCAGCTTTCTCGTCACCGGCGCCCTGCGCCGGGCCGAGCACCGGCCGTCACAGCGGTCACGAGGTGTCTGACGTAGATGGACCCGCGCCGGGTTCCGGAAGGTGTCGGGCGCTCAGGAGCCGAACCCTCGACGCTCCATCGCCCCCCAATCGGCGTTCCTGCGCAGGAACGACCATATAGCCCACACCCGCCAGAACGTCGTCAGTTGGCGGTAGCCGAAGTTCTCGAGCACCCCGTACGCCGTGAGCCGGGCGAGGTCCCGCCAGGATGGGTATTTGCGCAGCCTGAGCTCCTCGAGGAACACGACCGAGACCGACAGCAGCGCCCCCAGGCCCACCGCCGCGAGGAAGAACGCGACCGCGAACTGCAGGTCGAGCACGCCCAGCGCGAGCCCGATGACGAACGCCACGTAGCCCACCCACTCCACGACCGCGCCCAGGGCCTCGAACAGCAGGAAGTACGGCATCGCCAGCAGGCCCACGACGCCATACCGCGGGTTGAACAGCATCTTTCTGTGGCGCACGAGCGTGTCGAGCAGGCCACGGTGCCAGCGGTCTCGCTGCCTCCACAGCACGCGCAGTGTGGAGGGCACCTCCGTCCACGCGACCGGATCGGGCACGAACACTATCCTGTATCTCTGTCCCTTCTCCCTCAGGGTGCGATGTATCCGCGTCACCACCTCCATGTCCTCGCCCACCGTGTCCCGTGCGTAGCCGCTGGACGCGATCAGGTCCTCCTTGCGGAACATTCCGAACGCCCCCGAGATGATGAGCAGCGCGTTCAGACGGCTCCACCCCACGCGCCCCGCGAGGAACGCCCGCAGATACTCCACGATCTGAAAGTTCGGCAGCGGATCGGGCGGGGTGCTGATGTGGACGACCCTGCCGCGCTCCACCCTGCACCCGTTCGCCACGCGCACGATCCCGCCCACCGCCGCGACCTCGCTGGACTCGATCATCGGACGCGCGACCCGCAGCAGAGCATCTTCCTCCAGGATTATGTCGGCGTCTATACAGCACACGAGGGGATAGCTGGCCGCGCAGATCCCGGCGTTGAGCGCGTCGGCCTTCCCACCGTTCTCCTTGTCCACGACGATCAGCCGCTCGGTCCGGGAGACGTACACCCCCCGAATCGGCGCCGTCTCGAGCCGCAGCCACACCGGCTGACCGGAGGGGCGCAGGTCGAACTCGCGCCTGAGCACATCGAGTGTGCCGTCACGCGAGCCGTCGTTCACGACGACCACCTCGTGCACCGGGTACCGAAGAGCAAGAAAGGATCGAACGCTCGACGCTATCGTGGCCTCCTCGTTGTATCCGGGCACTATCAACGAGACGGGAGGCGCGTACCCCGACGAGTAGAGATCCGTGAGCCCCCTGAAAGCCTCGCGGCGGGCGTGGTCCGCGATCTCGAGGAAGGAGATCAGGTACAGGGTTACGTAGACGAGGTTGATCGCGACGAAGTAGCCGAAGACGAAGTAATCTATCGCGTAGACTACGTCACGCAAGATCACTGGAGATCACCTCCTCGAGCAGGCTGTGAGGCTCGTTCGGGGAAGCGACCGATCCCGCGAAGCTGTGGGCGTAGTTGGCCGAGCCGCTCCGGATGAGCGTGAGCAGATCCTCGCGCGCCCTGTCGCCCCTGGGGCCGGGGTCGTCTAGGGCGGCGATCATCTCGTCCACGAACCCCGCGGCCTCGAGGGCGGCTACGGCCTGCTCGCGCGCGTAGCGATCCTGACCACGGATCACGTCGAGCAGAGCGTCCCGCCCGGCGGGCCCCATCCGCGCCAGCGCGCGGGTCGCGTTGTGTCGCACCCACCACTCACGGTCGGAACACATCTCGACGAGCGTGCCCAGGGCGGAGACGTCCCCGATCATCCCCAGGGCGTTCGCGACCTGCGCGCGCACCGGCCACTCCGGGTCGCGAGCTGCCCGCAGGAGCAGGGGCACGTCATCGGGGTCTCCGACCTTTCCGAGCGCCAGCACGGACTGGGCCCGCACGTCTGTGCTTCCGGCGGTGACAGCACGGGCGAACGCCTCGCGCGCGGGATACGCTCGAAGGTTGCCAAGGATTCGGGCGGCGAGCACCACGCCCCGTCCGTCGCCGCGCCCGAGGGCCTCCACGAGCGCGGGCACCGCGAGCTGGCCGAGCCTCTGGAGGTTCTCGGCGACCCGCAAGCTCGTAAGCTCGGACGGGTCGTCGAGGCTGCGTGCGAGCAGCGCGACCGCCTCTTCGCCGCCTATGTGCGCCAGCCCGCGCGCCGCCACAGCCCGGACCGTCTCATCGCGATCGTGCATCAACCGTGACAGCGGGCCGACCATCGCCCGTCCGCCGAGGTGACCGAGCCTCTCCGCTCCGAGCGCACGCCTCCACTTCCGGGGGGACTGGAGCATTCGCCTGTACCGGTCGACCAGGCCGACTCGCTCGGAGAGCTGCAGCAGCGCGGCGCGGCTGGCTCCACGCACCTGAGAGAGCATCTCGACCACGACCTCGGCGAGCACGTCCTGCTCGTATCCCGAGAGGGTCTCGAGGCGGGCGGGCACCTGTCCGGTCGTCAGATACTCCACGACCAGGGGCTCGAGGCTCGCGACCACCCGCTCACGCCGCGATCTCTGATACGCCGTGAGCGCCCTGACGCCTATCGTCATCAGGATCAGGAGGATGTTCAGAGAGATCATGACGATCACGGCGACGACAATCGCGCTGACTCCGCTCACTCGCGCCTCCGCATTCACGTTATGGCATTCGATGCAGCTATGATATAGTACGACAGAAGTCGTACTCTGGACAACGCTCGGGACTGGGGGTATCGGCATGCCGGAAGGTCAGCGAAGGGTGCTCGTCGCCGACGACGACCGCGTGACGCGGCGGATCGTCTCCGTAAAGCTCTCGGGGCTCGGATACTCGGTGGAAGAGGCAGCGGACGGAGAGGAGGCTCTCCAGAAGCTCCTGGGGGGAGAGGTGCCGGACCTGCTGATAGTGGATCACCTGATGCCGCGCGCGAACGGCATGCAGGTCGTCCGCGAGGTCCGCGGCAGCACGAGCCCGGCGCTGCGCTCGCTACCCGTGATCATGCTCACCGCGCGGCAGGAGGAGCGCGACGTGATCGAGGGGCTCCGGACCGGGGTGGACGACTACGTCATCAAACCGTTCAGCCCGGATGAGCTCGCGGCGCGGGTGAGCGCAGTGCTGCGCAGGGTCCACCGCTCGGTCTGATCCCTCAGCTCCGGACCAGGCGGCTCAGAGCACGTGTGGCGCGGGCGTACTCTCGCCCGAGCTCCTCCGCGGCCTCGTGCGCTTCCGACAGGTCGCCGCTCCTGCCCATGTCCTGGAGCACCTGGCTCTGCTCCGCCACACGATACGCTCCGATGTTCGCGGAGCTCCCCTTCAGCGTGTGGGCCTCCCGCTCGATCTCCCCGGCATCGCCGCGCTCGACCGCCTCCCGCAGCGCCCGCAGCCTCGCCTCTCCGTCCTCGAGGTACATTCCCACTAGCTCGCCGAGCAGCCGGCCCTCCGGGTCGAGCGCCCTCAGCCCCTCGATCACGCTCTCGTCGAGCACCTCCGAACCGCCCGACTGCCCGGTGCCGACCCAACGCTCGAGCACGCTCTCCAGATCGGCGATCCTCACGGGCTTCGAGATGTAGTCGTTCATCCCGGCGGCGATACAGCGCTCGCGGTCCCCCTCCAGCGCGTTCGCCGTCATCGCGATGATGGGCACGGTGCCGCGTGGGGCATCCAGCTCGCGTATCCTCTGCGTGGCCTCGAACCCGTCCATCTCGGGCATCTGGCAGTCCATCAGCACCGCCAGGTAATCGCCGCTCTCCGCGCGCTCCAGCGCCTCACGACCGTTCGTCGCCAGATCGGCGTCGTAGCCCAGCTTCTCGAGGATCGTGAGCGCGAGCCTCTGGTTCACCGCGTTGTCCTCGGCCACCAGCACCCTGCCTCCGTGCCGCTGCGTCGGCTCGGGAGGGGTGGCCAGGTGCCGGGGCTCGGGCGGCTCGACGGGCGGTCGCTGCGAGCCGCCGGATAGCGCGTTCACGAGCGTGTCATAGAGCTGAGAGTGCCGCACGGGCTTGGTGAGCGTGGCCGACACGTCCAGCTCCCGCGCCTCCGCTGCGATCTCCGAGCGGCCGACGGAGGAGAGCAGCACCACCTTCGGCGATCGGAGCTGCCCGTCGGAGCGCACCCTCCTGGTCAGCTCGATCCCGTCCATGCCGGGCATCTGCACGTCGAGCACGAGCAGGTCGTAGGGGCGTCCGGACTCGGCTGACGCGCGCAGCATCTGGAGCGCCTGCTGACCGCTCTCCGCCGAGTCATTCTCCACGCCCCAGGACCGGAGCTGCTGCTCGAGCACACGCCGATTCGTGGCGTTGTCGTCCACGACGAGAGCGTGGGCACTGGAGATGTCCGCGGTGCTCCGGGCGGGGATGGCGGACTGCGCGAGCTTGTGGAACCGGGCGGTAAACCAGAACGTGCTGCCCACCCCCGGCTCGCTCTCGACCCCCATCGTGCCTCCCATGAGCTGCGCGAGCTGGCGCGAGATCGCGAGCCCGAGCCCCGTGCCTCCGTAGCGCCTGGAGATGGAGGAATCTGCCTGCGAGAACGCCCCGAACAATCTCTCCTTCTGCTCGGGCGTTATGCCGATCCCGGTGTCGGAGACCTCGAACCGCGCCAGCACGTGCTCGCCCGAGTCCTCCTCGGTGCAGGCGCGCAGAACCACCTCTCCCTCGTCGGTGAACTTGATCGCGTTGCCGACGAGGTTGGTGAGGACCTGGCGGAGGCGGAAGGGATCGCCCCGGACCATCGAGGGCACGTCCGGCTCGCAGTAGCAGGTGAGCTCGAGCCCTTTGTCCGCTGCCCTGGCGCCGAGCAGCCCGGCGACGTCCTCGACCGTCGAGCGCAGGTCGAAGTCGAACTCCTCCAGCTGCATCCGCCCGGCCTCTATCTTCGAGAAGTCGAGTATGTCGTTGATGATCCTCAGCAGATGCTCGCCCGAGCTGGCGATGGCCTCGGCGTACTCCCTCTGCTCCGGCGTGAGCTCGGTGCCGAGCAATAGCTCGCTCATGCCGATCACCCCGTTCATCGGGGTGCGGATCTCGTGGCTCATCGTGGCCAGGAAGTCCGACTTGGCGCGGCTGGCTGCCTCCGCCGCCTCCTTCGCCACCCGCAGCTCCTGCTCGATCTGTTGCCGCTCGGTGATGTCCCGGCAGGTGACGATGATGCCGCGGATGGCCGGATCGGCCAGCCCATTGGTCGAGACCGCCTCGATGTCGCGCCAGGAGCCGTCGCGGTGGCGGAACCTGAACTGTGTGCCGGCCGAGCTCGCCAGCCTGTCCTCCGCACGCTCGCGAAGCGCCGAGGCCACGCGCTCGCGGTCGTCGGGGTGAACCAGCTCGAAGCAGTTGCGGCCGACCAGCTCATCCGGAGTGTATCCGACGACGTGCTCGATCGAGGGGCTGAGGTACTGCATCCTGCCGTCCGGATCGAGGACGGTGATCACGTCGGTCAGGTTCTGGACGAGCGAGCGGAACCGCTCCTCGCTCCGCCTCAGCGCCTCTTCCGCCTGCCTGCGCTCCGAGACGTCCCTGAAAGCGATGACCAGGCCCCGATTGTGACCATCCTCGAGGATGGGGGAGGACGAGTAGGCGACCGTGATGCTGTGGCCATCCCGCCTGGTGATCTCGTACTCGCCGCTCTCCGCCCCCTCCAGCGGAAGCTCGTGAGCGCCGAGGCCGGGAAACTCCTCGCGCGGGCGTCCGACCAAGTCCTGGGCGCTCCACCCCAGTATGTGCTCGGCAGCAGGGTTCGCGTAGGTGATTGTGCCGCGCTCGTCCACGACCACGACGCCCTCGCCCAGGCTGTTGTGCAGCGCCTTGGAGAACCTCAGCTGGTGTTGCAGGTCCCTCTCAGAGCGCGCGAGCCACCGGCGCAGGACGCCTATGACCGCACCGATGGCGAACGCGGTCAGCGCGAGCGTGACGACACGCGTCGTGAACGCGCGGCCCACGAACCACTCGGCGGGCGCCGCGCTGTAGTAGTACACCGCGAACGCGGTCACGAGCGCGGCGCTGACGAGGCCCTGCACCAGCCCGCTGCGCACGGCGGAGTATGCCACGGCGCAGAGCAGGATGGTCAGTGTCGGCAGCCTCAGCGGGGTGAGGGAGAGCAGTCCCACCGCGACGACCGCGAGCAGGGTGACGAGGATACCCGACGTGGCCACCGGACCGACAGGCCGTGTCCCGAGATGTCGTGTGCCGATGATCCCGCGTATGCTTTTCATTGCTCCTCCGCGCCTGGATCGCGCAGGCGACATGCGCCTGCCATGTGGTCGCATTAAATCACAAACTCCCGCGACATCACACGGTAGTACGTCAGCTGCCGGAGACAACCAGCGGGAGGGAATCCCCACACGTTGTCATGGCCGAGACGCATCTCCGCTAGGATTCCACCTTGCTATCCGATGCCGAGTCTGCTATCCTTATTATTGACTTGCGTGTTAGTCAAAAAGTGGAGGCAAATGTGCCCAGGACCGCAGAACAGTGCGAGGAGATACGCCACGAGCGCAGGGACCAGATCCTCGACGCGGCGCTTAGCGTGTACGTGCGCAAGGGGTACGCCGCGTCCGAGGTTGCGGACGTCGCGGACGAGGCGGGCCTCGCGCGCGGGCTGGTATACTACTACTTCGACACCAAGCAGCACCTTTTTCAGCAGCTGTTCACCTGGATGTCCGAGCGCACGCACGAGCTCGCCAGGCGGTATCTGGTGGAGTCCGAGGGCTCGCCCCGCGAGCGGCTGCTCGGCTTCGCACGAGTGCTCTGCCAGGGGTGCCTGGAGGATCCCAGGCCCACCCTCTTCTATCTGAGGGCGTATCAGGACGCCGAGCAGGTGTTCGAGGGCCGGGACAGGGCCGACGTGCGCAACCTGGAAGCCATGCGCAGCTACATCACCGCGGTGATCGCTGAGGGCATGGAGAGGGCAGAGTTCCGGTGCGGGGATCCCGCGCTGGCCGCGAACGCCTTCTGGGGCTCGCTGAGCATGAACTTCCGTGAGCTCACCGATCGTGCGTCACACGAAGAATCCGAGAAACTGGCGATGGTGGAGGAGGCCCTCGGCTACTGCATGTACGGCCTCGCAGGCGCGCCGAGCGCGAAGGGACGGTCATAGAAACAAGTGGAACGAGAGGCGACGATAGAGCATTCGACATCAGGTACTCTGTCCTCGGACGTAGAGACCGCCCCGGGGAGGTCGGAGGTGACGGACACCAAAGAGCGGCAAGCCGCCAGCGCGGACGAGAGGTGGGGCAGCTTCGGCACGCAGCCGCTGTGGAGAGAGATGCTCGTTTTCCTGATCCCGATGATGCTCAGCAACGCGCTGCAGTCCATCGGCCAGCTCGTCTCCAGCATCGTGCTCGGGAGATGGATCGGCGTCAACGCGCTCGCCGCGGTGTCCGCGTTCTTCCCGATCTTCTTCCTGCTCGTCTCGTTCGCGATAGGCATCGGCAGCGGCAGCTCGATCCTGATCGGGCAGGCTTTCGGCGCGCGCAACGAGGATCGGATGAAGGCGGTGATCGGCACGACGCTCACGGCCACGTTCCTGATGGGCGTGATCTTGGCGATCTTCGGCGACGTGTTCGCCTGGCCGATGCTGCGCTGGGTGGGCACGCCCGAGAATATCATCGCCGAGAGCGTGCAGTACGCCCGGATCATGTTCACGGCGCTGCCCGTGATGTTCCTGTACTTCGGCTACACGACCTTCCTTCGTGGCACGGGCGACTCGAAGACGCCGCTGTACTTCCTGATGGTCAGCACGGGGCTGAACCTGCTGCTCCTGCCCGTGTTCGTCTTCGGCTGGCTCGGCGTCCCGAGGCTCGGGCTGTACGGCTCGGCGTGGGCCTACGCGGTCTCGACGGTCTTCACCCTCGTGGTGTTCCTGCTGTACCTGAGCAGGGTCGGGCACGCGCTGAGGATAGACGCCACGGTCGTGCGATACCTGCGGATGGACCTGGGGATACTGAAGCTGCTGCTCCGCCTCGGCATCCCGTCGAGCGTGAACATGATCCTGATCTCGCTCTCCGAGATCGCGGTCATCTCGTTCGTGAACTTCTACGGGTCGGACGCGACCGCAGCGTACGGGGCGGTGAATCAGGTGGCGAGCTACGTGCAGATGCCCGCGATCAGCCTGGGCATCACCGTCTCGATCTTCGCGGCGCAGACGATCGGCGCGGGCAAGTTCGACCGGCTGCGGGAGGTGGTTCGAGCCGGGCTCCTCTTGAACGGCGCGATCACCGGCGGCCTGATCGTGCTCGCGTACGTGTTCTCGAACGGCATACTCTCGCTCTTCCTGACGGACCAGCACGCGCTCGACATCGCGTTCAGCCTGTTGATGATCACGCTCTGGAGCTACGTGATCTTCGGCACCGCGCAGATCTTCTCGGCGACGATGCGCGCGAGCGGCACAGTGTTCTGGCCGATGGCGTTCAGCATCTTCTCGATATGGGCGGTCGAGGTCCCGGTGGCCTACCTCCTGTCGCACGACACGAGCCTGGGGATCCACGGCATCTGGCTGGGGTATCCCGCGGCGTTCCTGGTGAGCCTGGGGCTGCAGTACGGCTACTACAGGCTCGTGTGGAGCCGGCGGGAGGTCACCCAGCTCATCTCCGCGGCGCACCGCTGATGCGGTGCGCCCTCATCCCTTCAGGCCGGTGAGCACGATCCCCTGCACGAAGTAGCGCTGCGCGACGAGGAACAGGACGATCATCGGGAACGCGACCATCGCCGAGGCCGCCATCAGCGGCCCCCACTCGGTGCCGTGCTGGCTCACGAACTGGTTGAGCCCCAGGGGCAGCGTGAACAGCGAGGTGTCGCTCAGGTAGATCAGCGGCCCTATGAAGTCGTTCCAGCTCTCCATGAAGCTGAAGATCGCGATCGTCGTCACCGCCGGCTTCGATAGGGGCATCATGATCTGCCACCAGATGCGCAGCGTGCTCGCGCCGTCTATCCTCGCCGACTCCTCGAGCTCTCCCGGGATCGTGCGGAAGAACTGCCTCATCAGGAAGATGTAGAACGGCCCCCCGCCCAGCCACGCCGGCACGATCAGCGGCCAGTACGTGTCTATCAGGTTGAAGTTCCGCCAGATGATGAACACCGGCACGAGCGTCACCGCCCCGGGGAGCATCATCGTCGAGAGCACGAAGATGAACAGCGGCTCGCGCCCCCAGAACCGGATGCGCGCGAACCCGTAGCCCACTAGCGAGGAGGTGGTTACCACGCCCGCCATGTGGATGATCGCGATGAACAGCGAGTTGCGCGTGAACGTCAGGAACGGGACGAGCGTGAACGCGTCCTTGTAGTTCTGGAAGGTGAAGTGGCTCGGGATCGGGTTCAGGTTCAGCACCTCGTTCTCGGGCTTGAGCGACGTTAGGATGAGCCAGGCGAACGGCGCCATCACCACGAGCGCGCCGAGTACCAGGACGAGGAACGCCAGATAGTGCCCAAGCCCCCGCGGCTCGACCGTGGCCGACCGGGCGCGCGACTTTCGACGTAGCGTGATCACTGCCATCCCGCTACCCCCTCTCCGAGCCGAACTCGTAGTACACGCGTGGCGCGATCACCCTGAACGTGAGCAGCGTGATGACCAGGATGATTATGAACAGCACCCAGGCCATCGCCGACGCGTAGCCCATCCGGAAGTAATCGAACGCGTTCAGCCACAGGTACAGCACGTAGAACATCGTGGAGTCCACCGGGCCGCCGCCCGTCATCACGTACGCCTGCGTGAACGTCTGGAAGGAGGCGATGATCCCGATGATGAGGTTGAAGAAGAGCACCGGGCTCATCATAGGGATCGTGATGTGCCAGAACTTGTGCCAGCTGTTCGCCCCGTCCACCGCGGCGGCCTCGTAGAGCTGCTGGGGTATCCCCTGCAGCCCCGCGAGGTAGATGATCATCCCGCCGCCGACCCCCCACAGGCTCATGATTATCAGCGCAGGCTTGGACCACGCGGGCGACGTGAGCCAGCCCGGTCCGTCGATGCCCACGAGCGCGAGCGCCCGGTTCAGCAGCCCGAAGTTGGGCTCCAGCACCCATATCCAGAGCACGGAGCTCGCGATGATGGGGGTGACCGCGGGCAGGTAGTACACCGTCCGCCAGAACGGCATGAACGGTATCTTCTGGTTGAGCAGCAGCGCCACGAGGAACCCCAGCACGAGCCCGAGGGGCACCGAGAACGCAACGTAGTACGCCGTGTTGAAGAGCGTCGTGAGGAACCGGTCGTCCTCGAAGAACAGCTCGTGGTAGTTCTCGAGCCCGATCCACTCGGGCGGCCTGAGCACGTTGTAGCTCGTCAGGCTGTAGTAGATGGAGATCAGCATCGGGTACGCCGTGAACACCAGGAAGCCGACGATCCACGGCGAGATGAACAGGTACCCGGTGACGTTCTCCATGACCCTGCGGCGCGTGATCCTGGGACGCCGCTTGCGTGCGGCGTCCGCGCTCATCGCTGCCATTCTCGGTGCCTCCTCTCCCGCGAGGGACTAGCCGCGCTCGGCCTCCTTCCAGCCTCGGTCCAACACCTTGTTCGCCTTGGCCTCGGAGTCGGCCAGGGCCTGCTTGACCGTCTTCTTGCCGTAGAACACGTCGTTCGGCATCGGCCAGATGATGTCGAACCACAGCTCGTTGCCGACGGGCGTCAGGTCGCGGAACCGCGAGTGCGGCATCAGGTCCACGAACTTCTTGTTGAACTTGTTCGCCGAGAGGTAGCGGTCGTCCCGGGCGAGCTTCTCGATCGCGGGCATGTTCCCGGCCTGGGTGGCCATCGCGAGCACGGGATCGGCGTCCATGCAGTAGTACTTGATGAACTCCCAGGCGGCGTCGGCCTTCTTGTCGTCTATGCCCTCCGGGATGCAGAACGCGAACCCGCCGGACCAGGTGATCGGGCCCTTGTCCACCATGTCCTGGGGTCTCGGGGCGTCGGCCACGCCCATGTCGACCTTCTGGGCGTACTTCTTCCAGTCGCCCGCCACCCAGCTGCCGTCCATCACCATGACGATCTGGCCGGTCCAATACGGTCCCTGCGACTCGCCCTGGAAGGTCTTGCCGAACGCGTCTATCGTCGAGGGGCCGCCGAGGTACTTGCGGTTCTCCTGGAGCCACGACAGCCAGGACTCCCCGATCTCGTTGTTCCAGTTGGCCTTGCGGTTGTTGTCCTTCAGCCACTCGCCGCCCCAGGCCCAGTGCCAGCCGATCTGCCAGTTGCCGCCGTAGCCGTCGAACCCGATGCGCGTGAGCCGCTTCCCCTTCTTCTGGGTGAACTCCTTGCCCATCCTGAGGATCTCGTCGGTGGTTTTGGGCGGCTCCTTGACTCCGGCCTTGCTCAGGATCTCGTTGTTGTACCACAGCCCGCGGTCGTCCGTGTTCCACGGCAGGCCGTAGTACTTGCCGTTCAGCTTCGTCTCGTTCATGCACGCGCTGAACCACTGCTTGACGTCTATCTTGTCGGCGTTGATCCGGTCGGTCAGGTCCTTGATCGCCCCGCTCAGCGCGTAGCCCGGCAGCATGAAGCGGTCGAGCTTGATGATGTCCGGCGGACGGCGCCCGGCCACGGCGACGAGGAACTTCTGGTCTATGTCGGCGATCTGCAGCGCCTTGACCTGCATGTCGGGGTGGTCCTTGTTCCACTTCTCGATGGACTGCTTCTCCGGCTGGAGCGCCGTGCCGCCCCAGGCTCCCCAATACGTCAGGAGCGCGTTCTCACCCCCCGCGATCTTCGTCGGCTGCGGCCCGCTCTTCTTGCCTCCCGAGGAGCCCACGCCGCTGCTCTGGTTCCCGCCCGCCGGGGCGCAGGCTTCGACCAGCGACGCGATGCCCGCCAGGCTGATGCCGGCGAACGCTCCGAGGCGGAGCACGTCGCGCCGAGTCATCCTGCAGCCCTCCCGGCGCATCTCCCTGACCAGCTCGTAGATCTCGTTCTGCTTGTCGGTCTCGTGTGACATCGGAGCCCTCCAGCTGTGCTACGCTTGTCCTACGCTCACGTCGGGTTGGCGGGACTCGCGGGGACGGGACTCTGCGCCCGAAGCGCTCGGTCCACCGCCGCGGCTCGGGTCATCTCGATGGTGCGACCAACCCTCCCCGAGATTGTCGCAAAGGTAGCACAAGTGCACAACGTTGTCAATCGAGAGGGCGTTTTTTGGGAATTCGATTTCCCTCATCCGCTACCCCGATCACTTGATACGGTTTCCGGGTGAACACCAATACGTTGTCATCCTGGCGTTGCCGACGTCTGTCATCCTGAGCGAAGCGAAGGATCTGGAGGGAGGACGCGTCAAAGCCTCCCGGACAGATTCTTCGGCCTGCGGCCTCAGAATGACAGGTGTGACAGGGGCCTCGGATTGACGGGCTCGACTGCTCGCCCGGATTCGGTATGAGTGGTCCCGGATGAGCCATCGAGTCGGGGGAGACCGCCGACGAGGCTGTCCGCGCTTCGCTCAGGATGACAAGGGTAGGTGATTCAGGATGACAGGCGCGGGTGGCTCAGGACGACGATCGGCCGCTGCTCACTCGGAAACCATATGACACTGGACGAAGGTCCGAGCGACGAGCCGGAGCGCTGCCAGGGTCGGAGCCAGCAGTACCAGCGCCATGGCGATCGTGACGATGGCGAGCGCGAGACCTCGAGCGAGCACCTCGACGCGCCTCCTGCGGCCCACGGACGAGCCGCGCTACAGATGCCTCAGAGTGTCCTCGGCGGCGTCGAGCGTCCTGTCTACGTCCTCCTCCGAGTGCGCGAGGCTGACGTGGTTGCGCTTCAGGCTCACCGGCAGCACGTACACCCCCCGCTCGATCATGCCCCGACGGTAGCGCAGGTCCCTCTCGGCGTCGTTCCTGAGGAGATCGGTGTAGCTCCTGACGGGTCCGGACATGAAGTAGGTAACGAACACCGAGCCGAACCCCGAGACCACCGCCTCGATCCCGAGCCTCGCGTGGACCTCCTCGAGCCCCGAGCGCGCCCGGTCGCCGAGCCCGAACAGGCGCTCGTAGCTCCCCGGCCTCTCCAGCACCTCGATCGTGGCGAGCGAGGCCACGACGCCGGCGGGGTGGGCATTGAAGGTGCCCGAGAAGAACACGTCGCCGTCGGGGCCGCAGCGCTCCATCAGATCGGCCCGCCCGCACAGCGCCGCCAGCGGGTAGCCGTTCGCGATCGCCTTGCCAAGGGTCGTCAGGTCCGGGGCCACCCCGCAGACCCGCTGGTAGCCCCCGAGCCCGTGCCGGAAGCCGGTGATCACCTCGTCGAAGATGAGCAGGGCTCCGTGCTCGCGGGTGAGGCCGCGCAGCGCGCGCAGGAACTCCGGATCGGGCAGCACGCAGCCTATGTTGTGGGGCACGGGCTCGACGATCACCGCCGCGATCTCCTCCCCCGAGGCATCGAAGGCTCGCGCGAGCTCCTCGGCGTCGTTGAAAGGGAGCACGATCGTGTCCTCCACCACCTCGGGCGTCATCCCCGCAGACAGGGGATCCTTCCGGCCGATCCTGTCCGGAGGGCTTATCACGTTCATCGCGACCGCGTCGTGCCAGCCGTGGTAACAGCCCTGGAACTTCACGATGCGGCGCCTGCACGTGGCGGCCCGCGCGAGCCTGATCGCCGAGTAGGTAGCCTCCGAGCCCGAGTTGCAGAACAGTACCATCTCCGCCGACGGCACGTGTTCGACGATCTTCCGGGCGAGCTCCACCTCGAGCTCGCCTGGCCCCACCCCCACAAGGTCTATCCGCTCGAGCGTCTCCGCCACCCGCCGGTTCACCTCGGGATTACAGTGGCCGAGGATCAGCGGGCCGAACGCCGCGTGGTAGTCTATGTAGTGCCTCCCGTCGGCGTCGAACAGGTACGCCCCCTCCGCGCGGACGAACGCGAGGTTGGGCTCGACCCTTCGGTTCGCGCTGCTGACCCCTCCGGGTATGTATCGGCCCGCGGTCTGGACTATGCTCTCGGAGTGCGTGCGCGCGCTCGTCATCTCGAACCTCCTCTCAGTCGTACAGCTCGCAGGTCTCGTTCGGAGCCCACGGCGAGCCGGGCTCGACCCTCGTCTCGGGCTCCTGGAACGAGACGAGCTCTCCGAGCATGGGGCGCACCTCGTCCCGCCAGATGCGCTCGGTAGCATCGAAGGTGAGGGCGCCCAGCGGGTTGCCCGGCGCGGGCGCGTCCGGCCGGTCGGGCGCGCGGTACTCCTCGAGCAGCTCGCGCGCCTTGCGACCGAGCCACGCCACCCTCTCCTCCACCAGTCGCTCGCCGAGCCTGCGCGACGACTCATCGGCGTCGGTGCCGGTCGCGAGCACCCGGCCGCCTCCGCGCTCCAGTCTGGACATGTCCACGAGGTCCGGGCGGAGCGCCCAGAAGATGCTCGTCTCGTACTTTCCGGCGTGCCCTCCGTTCGACGCCGGGTGGTCGGTTACCTCCGAGTCCTGTCCGGCCCAAACTCTGAGCGGGCTGTGGCGCGCGAATATCTCCGAGACCCGCGCCAGGTCCTCGCCGTAGGGAGCGTGGCCCGAGAGCACGATCGCGGCCCGGAACCCCCTCGCCGCGGCGGCCCGGAGATGGTAGAGGAACATCCGGTACAGCACCCAGGGCGCCACGTCGGTGAGCCACGGGTTGCGGTCCCCGATGGTGTCGTGCGCCCACCGGGCCTCGATCCCGATCTCGTGCACGTGCCAGAAGAAGGGCGGGGCCACGACCCCGCCGTGCTCCTGTGCGGCGCGGCAGGCGAGGCGATGGACCTTGAGCGCGTCGAGCCCCACGGCGTTGTACGGGCCGTGGGGCTCGCAGAGGCCGTAGGTGAGGTACACCACCGGGCATCTCTCGAGCGCCGCGTCCAGCTCGTCGGGGAACATCTCCTCCCAACGGACCTTTCCGAACAGCATCGTCTCCTCCCGCTCTACCTAACGCATCCTGCCCCGGGCGGCGACGCGCCAGCGGTCCTCCACGCGACCGTCGGACACCACCCAGACGTCGTCGAACATGTTGATCACGCCGCAGGCGTGGTTCGGCACGATCCTCAGCTTCGTGCCGACGGGCACTCCTCTGCCGTCCCCGACCCGGAGTATCCCGTGCTCCTCGGTCAGGGCCTCGACCGATACCTCGGGATGCCCGACCACCACGCCGTATCCCGGGACGGGGGCGGCGTCGCTCGAGAGCCCCTTCGTGCCCACGTCCACGATCGCCCGCTCGCGGGTGGGGCGGCTCACGACGGTGGTGAGCACCGTGAGCGCGCAGTCGTTGAGGCTGCCCCAGCCGAGGTGGACCTGGGTTCGGTCCGAGAACACGTAGGTGCCCGGGCGGACCTCGGTCACTCCCGGCACCCTCGCCGCGTAGCGGCTGGTCGGGGTGGAGCCGACGCTGATCTCCTCCAGCTCGACGCCGGCCTCGCACAGCCGCTCCCGGAGCTCGACGAGCTGGCTCGCCTCCTCCCGTCCTATGCGCCCGATCTCCTCCCGGGACGCGGCCTCGTAGCTCTGTCCACCAAAGCCCATGAGGCCGACCAGGCGCACACCGGGCAGGTCAAGGGCTCGCCTGCCGAGCTCGATGGCCTGCTCGGGGCTCTGCAGCCCGCACCTCCCGAACCCGCTGTCCACCTCGAGCAGCACGTCTATGCACAGCCCCCCGCGTATGGCCGCATCGCTCATGGCCTCGAGCACGTCCCAGGAATCGGCCGCGACCCTGATCCGGTTCTCCGAGGCCAGGCGGCACAGCCTCTCGAGCTTCGGCTCACCGACGATAGGGTACGCCACGAAGATGTCGCGTATGCCCGCCGCCGCCATCACCTCGGCCTCCCCGAGCTTGGCTACGGTGATGCCCCGGCTGCCGCGGGCGATCTGCATCCTGGCGACCTCGGGCATCTTGTGAGTCTTGGCGTGCGGCCGCAGCGCCACGCCAGTCTCCTCCACGGACGCAGCCATGCGCTCGACGTTGGCTCGGAGCCGGTCGTAATCTATCAACACGGCGGGGGTGTCCAGGTCCTCTACGCGCATCGCCGGCCCGCCTAGATGTAGTCCAGGTGGTGGTACACCCACGGCACGGGCGCCAGAACCTTCGCCACCGCGCGTACCTGCTCCCGGCCCCCCTCGCGCACCGTGACCACCTGCTCCCGCACCGCGGCCTCGAGGTCCAGCCGCCGCAGCAGCAGGCGGTGCAGCAGCTCCTCCTTCATCTCGAGGTGCAGGCGCGGGCGATCGGGACCGAGCCCGAGGGTGCGCTCCGGGGTCCATATCTCGAGCGAGGGCACCGCTTTGCGAGACGCCTGCAGCGAGAGATCGTACACGCGCTCGGGCGAGATGACCTGGCCCGCGAGCACGTCGTCCCGCGGCCTGGGCACGAAGCCGGAGTCCCGAAGGGAGACGTATAGCGGTGTGTTCAGGTCCTGCCCGTACACGACGACGCGCTCCGCCCACCTCCTTGAGGCGAGCGCGCCCAGCGCCTCCCACAGCGTCCCCGACGCCCCCTCATGCCTGGAGGCGCACTCGAGCCCCACCGTCTCCCCCTCTCTCGTACCGACGAGCGCGTAGGCGGCGAGCTCGCCTCCCTGTCGTACCATCAGCAGGTCGAAGGCTTCGTACGGGATCTCGACGAAGATGTGCGAGTCCAGCGCGCGCCGCCAGTAGCCGGGCTCCCTCCGGGGCGAGCCTCCGCACCCGGAGTAGCACCGCGAATACACCTCGAGCAGCTCTGACTCGTGCCCGGAGATCCGGTCTGCCGGGACGACCTCGGCTCCTGCCGGCATCGTGGCGCCTGGCGCGACCTCCCGCGCCAGCCTGCGCGGGTACAGGAGGTCATGGTGCCCGGTCCTGTGGTAGAAGCGGTACTGGGGGCCCCCGGCCTCGCGCCCGGTGTACACGCACATCGCCTCGGCCCGGTCCGCGAGGAATTCTCGGGCCGCAGCCATCATCCTCGTGCCGATACCCCTGTCTCTCAGGCTCTCGTCCACCGCCACGGAGTTCGCGAACGCCGCGCGCAGGGCCACATCGGGAGCGACCTCGAAGCTCCTGATCGTGAAGGGGACGACGCCCACGAGGCGACCCTCGAGGCGGGCTACCGCGGCCGTCTGGCTCTGTGGCCAGAGGTCGGGTCCTATGGGCGGGAAGGCGCGGTTGCGCAGGGCGAGCGCCTCCTCGGAGTCCTCGGGCCGGCCCTCGCGCACCTCGAGTCGGGAGGTCGCGCCGCTGGCCCGAACGTCCTCTCCTCGCCCGGGCGCCCCGCCCGCTAGTGTATGCATTACTCGGCACTCTCCAGCGGCGTTCGGTGCAGAACCATCCTGTAGTATACAACTAGGGACCGGAGAGGGCAACGGCCCGAGGGACGACGCGGCGCCTCCGACCGGCTGAGTCGCGCCGGACGGCCCAATCCGGCCACCCGAACTGGGGCACGGCCCGGAGGAGCGGGGCCTGGCACCGTATCTTTGTATGCAAAATGCGTCGGTGTGGACCGGCGGAGGGTTGACGTATAATCTCGATAGCTCGCTCAGGAGGTGCGCACGTGCAGCAGCTACGCCCGCTCAACGTGAGGAGGGTACCCAGGTTCAGGGAGGCCGCGTACAGGGCCATCAAGGAGGCGATACTCGACGGGAGGTTCGGCCCCGCCCACCCGATCATCGAGGAGGACGTCGCCGAGGCCCTCCAGATCAGCCGCACGCCCGTGAGGGAGGCGCTCGCCATACTGCAGCACGAGGGGTTGCTGGCTCCCAGGAACGGCCGGGGGCTGTACGTCCGCACCCTCACCCGGGACGAGTTCGTCTCGATGTTCGCGGCGAACGAGGTCGTCGAGCCGTACCTCGTGAGGCGGGCCGCCCTGCGCGCCGACGAGTCGCAGATCGAGGAGATGAGGGACGCCCTGGACCGGGCGGAGCGGTGCGCCGAGTCCGGGGACATGGCCGGCTTCCTCCGCGCGGGCCGCGACTTCCACCGGCTCGTCGGACAGGCGTGCGGCAACACACCCCTCACGCGCTTCATCACCCAGAACGAAGAGCGCACCGACCTGTACCTGATGAGCTCCGGCCAGACGCTTGGCCCGGAGCGGATGAGGGCCTCCAACGAGGAACACCGCGAGATCCTCGACGCGATACTCCGTCGCGACCCCGACGAGGCCGCCAGGCTTGTCATCGCCCACTCCCAGCTCATCCGAAGGCGCCTGTCGGAGCTGTTCGAGGACCGCCCCGCGACCCCCGAGGACGAGCGGCCGTAGGCCCTCTCTCCGGGGAGAACGAGCGGCTTCGCGGGGGGGCACCCGGACGCACCCCTCGTGTAGAATGACCACCGGGAACGATCCGGCGGTCAACAAAGTATTCGTTGGAGGGCAGGCATGGCTTCCTGGCATTCCGGGTACGCCGACGTCGACGGCATCAGGCTGCACTACTACCGGACCGGCGGCCCGAGGCCTCCGGTGGTGCTCGCGCACGGCTTCACGGACGACGGCCTCTGCTGGACGCCCGTGGCCCAGCAGCTCGAGCAGGACTACGACCTCATCATGGTGGACGCGCGCGGGCACGGGAAGTCGGACGCACCCGAGGGTGGCTACGACTCCCTCCGGCAGGCGTGTGACCTCGCGGGCGTGATAGCGCACCTGGGCCTGGAGCATCCGGCGGTGCTGGGGCACTCGATGGGCGCGGCCACGGCGCTGGTGCTGGCGGGCACCTCCCCCGATGTGCCGGGCGCGATCCTGCTTGAGGACCCTCCCGCCTGGTGGATGCCGGGCTCCCGGCAGCCCCCGCGCGAGGACTGGAGTGCGCGGATGCGGGAATGGATAGACGGGATGAAGAGGAAGACCAGGGACGAGCTGATCTCCGAGCAGCGCGCCCAGTCGCCCGGATGGTCGGACGCCGAGCTGGGGCCCTGGGCGGACTCGAAGCTGCGCCTCAGCCCGAGGGTGCTGAACCGGAGCGGCGGCGAGCCCCTCGACTGGCCGCCCATCCTGAGGAACGTGCGCTGCCCCGCCCTGCTGATCACCGGAGATCCCTCACGGGGAGCGATCGTGACCGAGGAGCAGGCGGCCGTGCTGCACGAGTTCGTACCCCAGCTCGAGGTCGTCCGGATCGCGGGCGCGGGCCACAACATCCGCCGCGACCGGCCCGAGGAATACCTGCGGGCGGTGCGATCCTTCCTGACTGGTTGGGCCGCGGAGCGGGCGTAGTCCCGCTCCGCCCGACCTCCCCTCGGCGGGCGATGCGAAGCTCCGCGCGGGAGCCGTCCCCAGAGTATAGATCCGTCCCCACTATCCGATTCGAAACGACACGCTCGGCTCGTCACATCGAGCCGGTGTGATACGGATGCCGATAAGCGCCCACCCCTCGTCATCCCGAGCCCTTCGCGGAGTTTACCCCTTCGCTCCCGCTCAGGGCAGGCTCTCGAGCGAAGCGAAGGGCTCAGGGTAAACTCCGCGAATGACCTGAAAGCCTGCGCCTCTCACCGAACCCGTGACCGATTCTCCGGCTTCGGAACGACGGACCCATCGCATCGCGTGACCGGAATGTGACCGAATCCCGAGGAATTCGTGGGAGTTTGTCTCACGGCTCCGTGACCCTCGAGAGATACGCTGCAGGAGTGCTTGCGGGCGGCCGCGCCCGTCGGCTGGACTCCGTCGAGTCCGGAGAGGTTTCGAGAGGAGGATATCGGAGATGAAGATCGCGGCTACCGTACTTCAGGGGCTCGTGCTGCTGTGCGGGCTCATCCAGGTGGTCCTGGGCCTGGCCTTCTGGACGGGCAATGCGACGTCGCTGATCCCGGTCCACATGCTGGTCGGGCTCGTGCTCGTGCTGTCGCTCTGGGCGCTGGCCGTCCTCGCGGCCCGCTCAGGAGCGAGCCCGGGATTCGTGGCGCTCGCGATAGTCTGGGGTCTGATAGTCCCGGTGCTGGGACTCACCCAGACGCAGCTGCTGCCGGGCTCCGTGCACTGGGTGATCCAGGTAGTGCACCTGCTGGTGGGTCTGGCCGCCATTGGCATGGCCCAGGGGCTGGCAGCGCGCATCAGGGAGCGCCGGACCCCGAGCCGCGAGGCGGCGCGAGCGGCGCTCGCGGAAGAGGAGTGAGAGGGTGGCGGGGAGGCACCTACCGTTGTCTGCCCGGTCAGCACGAAGACGTATGGACGAGAATCGCAAGGAGGGCGTCTGAGCCATGAGGCGGAGGATACGGCTGTTCCTGCTCCTGGAGGGGCTGAGCTTCGTGCTCGCGGGACAGGTTCATTACGGCACGATCGTAGGCGGATACGAGCATCCGCAGGCCGCCATCGCCGAGAGTGTGATCGGGAGCGTGCTGCTGGCCGGCCTGGGCCTTACCTGGGTCTGGCCGGAGCGGACGCGCGAGATCGGCCTCGCTACCCAGGGCTTCGCGCTGCTCGGCACGCTCGTCGGCGCGTTCACGATAGCCGTCGGGGTCGGCCCCCGCACCGCACCCGACATCGCCTACCATCTCGCCATCCTGGGCGCGCTGGCGTGGGGTCTCTCCGTCGCCGTGCGCGCTCCCAGGCCAGGAGGGTCGCTGTGAAGCTCGGTCTGCACATCGCGATGACGGACTGGGAGGGTGGCGCGGCCCGCCTGGGCGCGACGCTGACCGAGGTCGTCGAAGCCGCCGAGGCCGCGGGATTCGACGCCATATCCATGGCAGACCACGTCTGGCTGCACCCGATCGTGGGCGGGCCGGAGAAGAGCCACGTCGAGTCGTACACGACGCTCGGATTCATCGCCGCGCATACCAGGCGCGTGCGTCTGCTGGCGCTAGCCACGGCGGCCTCCTACCGCCACGCCGGACTCCTGGCGAAGATCGTCACCACTCTCGACGTCCTCTCCGGCGGGAGGGCGATGCTCGGTATCGGTGCGGGCGACTACCCCGAGGAGGCTCACGGCCTGGGGCTGCCGTTCCCGTCGCTCGGCGAGCGCTTCGACCTGCTCGAGGAGACCGTGCAGGCCTGCCTGCGAATGTGGGAGGGCGAGCAGGGGGACGAGCGGCCGTTTCGGGGCCGCTACATCCGGCTGGAGCGTCCGCTGAACGTGCCCCAGAGCCTCAGCCGCCCCCATCCGCCGATCCTCATCGCCGGCAGCGGCCGGAGACGGACGCTGCCCCTTGTCGCCCGCTACGCCGACGCCTGCAACCTGCCTCCCTCTCCCGAGATCCCGCGCCAGCTGGAGCTGCTGCGCCGCCTGTGCGAGCAGGAGGGCCGGGAGTACGACGCGATCGAGAAGACGGCTCCCTTCGGCTTCGACGTGGGGCCGGACGGGTCGAAGGTCGGCGAGCTCGTGCATCAGCTTCGCTGGCTGGCGAGTCTGGGCATCGAGACGGTCCTCGGCTGGGTGGTGGGGGTGGACAGCATCACGCCCCTCGAGATCATGGGGCGCGAGGTGATCCCTGCCGTGGCGGAGCTCGTGCCCGGACGGCGCGGCTCGTAGCGCGCCGATCCGGTCGGACGGGCTGTGAGTGCCAGAGGAGGGGGAAGCCTCCCCCCTCCTCTGTGCTGCGCCGGGGTTACGGCGAGGACACGACGTCCACGTCCGTGGTTCGGACGTACATGATCCTGTGGTTGAACGAGATCTGGTAGTACTGGTCCGGTCCCTGGACGTACTTGCCGGGGAAGTAGTTCGCGTAGTACAGTCCGGTGATCGGGTAGTACTGCCCGGCGGGGATGCTGTACTTCGAGAACGGCACCACCGCCCCCGAGGACTCGGGATACGCCCGGCCGAACACCGGGGCCGACGCCGCGCCCGCCTTCGGCGTCACCAGAGTGCCGCTCGTGGGCACCGCGTTCGAGGCGCCCGGATTGTAGAACCAGGCGTTCTGGCCCGCGTAATTGATCTCGGTCCAGTCGCCCTGCCGGCCTACCACGTAGAACGACTGACCCGTCACAGCCTTGTCGCCCCAGTCGTAGGCTCGGGTCGTGCCCGGCGAGCCGTCGGTGTGCAGGTACGGGTCGCTCAGCAGGGGCGCGTCGAAGCTCGGCGCGGTGTACAGGTACACGAAGTTCGAGGGCTGGGGCGGCACGTCGCGGCAGCCGTCGTCGAAGCAGTAGCTCACCTCGGGCTGGTTAGTCTGAAAGTCCGGGTTGATCGTCACGATACGGCTGGAGGACGATCCGGTCGCTGAGATCGGAGCTCCCAGCAGCGCCATGTAGTGCGCCCAGTCCCAGTACGGGCCCGGGTCCCAATGCATGCCCGCCTGATACGCGTCGGTGGGGCCGGGCACGTTGTCGTGCCCGATGATGTGGTCTCGGTTCAGCGGCACGTTGTACTCGTGCGCCAGGTAAGCCACGAGCCGGGCGGACATCCTGTACATCGGCTCGGTGTACCAGCTCGCACCCTCGATCGCCACGCCCTCGTGCTCGATGCCTATCGAGTGGAGGTTGATGTAGTAGTTGCCCGCGTGGTACGAGATGTTGCGGTTGTCCACCATCTGCGTGATCTGTCCGTCGGAGGAGCGGATCACGTAGTTGGCGCTGCAGCAGGAGCCCTTCGTCGCGAACTGGTTGATCGTGTCGGTGTAGGACTCCTCTGTGTCGTGTATGACGATGTAGTCTATCGTGAGGCCATCCTTCGGCCGGTTCGCGGTGCCGTAGCCGCTCGAGGCCGCGGCCACCCACTGGCAGCCAAGGTTGGACGGGCAGTCCACCTTGTTGCTCGACTTCGTCTTCTGCAGGCCGAGCGGGTCGGCGGTCGCGGTGTTCGGTGACACGGGCTGCGCCGCGAGCGTCACGCTCTGTCCGTCCATCGTCGTGCGCGCCGCGCCCGAGCGGATCGTCTTGTACACCTGGTCGGCGAAATCGTAGGCCACGTCGGCGTTCTGCGAGCCGCTGTACTTCACAACAGCGCCGTACCACTGCGCGGGGTCGGACGGTGTGCCGCCCACCGTCTCGCGCGCGTACTCGGCGAGCAGCGCCGCCCCGCCGCGCACGTTCTGGGCCGCGCTGTGCCTGAGCACGTCCGGGCTCGACCCGAGCAGCTTCGCCGCGGTGTTGAGGGTGTGGAAGGCCGGGGCGCGGTAGGCAGCGCCCGGCACGTCGGTGAGCGCCATCACGCCGTACGCGCCCGAGGTGCTCGGCTGTCCGTGGTGCTGCTCCCACCTCGTCTCGTTGTACGAGACCGAGAGGAGCACGCTCCGGGGCACCCCGAACTCCTCGGACGCGCGCGAGAACGCCTGCTGGAGCGCGTGGGGGTTCGGGCCGCTCGTCCCGATGGCGCCCGCTACACCTAGGGGCATGAGCGCCAGGCTCAGCGCGCCCGCGAGCGCGAGCACGAGCCAGCCGAAGGATCGTTTGCCGGGGAACATGGGACATCCCTCCTCTTCCGGTCGAGCCGGACTGCGCAGAAAGTCGGAGGGATGATACTACCGATCCATGAGCACGTCAATGGTCATGCCCACACAGCGTTCGCCGCGCCCCGGTATCCCGTCCGTGCCACCCTCCCGGTCCGACAACCGGTGGCGGAAGTGCGGGGGGCACACGGCTCGCCGGGAAGCTCACGGCACTGCTGGCTCGTACGGTGTCCGGTCCGGCGTCCCCTTTGCCAGGTGGATGCTGGGCTCGCCCAGCGCGGCGGTCCACGACCAGAGCGTCACTACGGGGTCCTCAGTCTCCCCATCGCCGCAGTTGCAGACTCCGTGTACCGGGTCGCCGAGGACTTGCTGGACGTCCTCCATACCTACTGCCGAGTGCTTTCTGAACCAGGTAGCGAAGTTCCGGGCACGGTGCCGGTTCCCAGGAAGGTCGGCCGGGGCGTAGGCGGCCATCCCCTCAGAGACGTATTGGTTCGCCAGGAAGCCAAACCCATCAGTGAACTTGGTAGTCACTACCTTGTCCGGGCTCGCGTCGACGGCCGCGATATCTCCCGACGCATCCGCGACCAGGAACGCCGTGTTCTGTAGATGGGGTATGCGCCCGAGGAACGCAGCTGCCTCGGAAACGGTGCGGCACGTATCTAGGACGGCACGTATCGCCAGAGTGAACACGAAGCCTGGATGCTGATGACGCGTGGGCGGGCCGCTGTGGCCGATCGCCAGTCCCGCCTCGTTGAGCCCGTCGTGACGCCCCACCCAGTGGTCCGAGCAGCCTATGTGCGCGAGCCTTCCTTCGGGATGGGTACGATACAGTGAGCTGTACCTGTCGAACGAAGCGAGGAAGTCGTAATTGCGGCCGAACAGGGGTCTGCCGCCAAGGGTATGCTCCCCCGACACCGCGACCACCGAGCACCCCGGGTCGGCGAAGAGGGTGAGCGGGAGCGCCCTGGCGAATCCGGGATCATAGATTCCCGCTTCGGCGACCCCGCGTATCTCCTCGAGCAGCCATGGGGCGTGCTCCCTTACCGCGTCCTCACACTCGCCTGCGAACCGAAGCTGCTCCTGTGTGAGAGGACCAGGGCTCCCCTCGACCGCTTCTACCAGGACCGCGTTCTGCCGACCCATCGCATAGTGGTCGCCTGCCAGCTCGTACTCGTACATTCCGTCCTCCTCCAATCGCGCACAATACCGAACCCGAGCGATGAGCCTGTCATGCTGAGTCCCCGCCCCACCCCTGTCATTCTGAGGCCCGAAGGGCCGAAGAATCTGTCCGGGAGGCTTTGCCACGTCCTCCCTTGCAGATCCTTCGCTTCGCTCAGGATGACGGGTGTGGGTGGCCCAGGATGACGATGAGTAGGTGCTCACCCGGGGATCCGTATGAGGGATCGTATATCCGTACTGGGAGATCCTTTCGGGAGTTTGCCGCGCCCCGTCAGGTATCAGCGGGGGCGCGAAAGCGCCAGCATACCTCCATCTTCCTCTGGCGATCCGCGGGACCGGAGAGCCAGAACTCGAGAGGGGCGTCCAGAGGCTCGTAGCTGTTGTGCTCGATCCAGTCGTACACCGCGTCGTAGCCGTTCAGCACCGCCGGGAACTCGCACTCCTCCCCCTCGAGCGTCACGCAGGCCAGCCGGCCGCCGGACAGCGTCCTCGACTCCATCTCGCCCTCCGGGATCAGCTCGCGTCCGACCGGCACGCACACCTCTATCGGGCCGTCCTCGTCCTGAGCCAGGGGGCCGTGGTAGATGCCGAACGGCGGCCCCACCGCGCTCACGCCTCGGCCCTCGACGAGCTCGTAGAGCCTGTGGAGGCTGGCTCGGATCAGGTCGTCGAGCCCGTCCACTGTAGTCCTATGAGTGACGCTGACGATTGGCTGCGGGTCCACCGCCCGGACTTCGACCTCCAGACGCATTGCGGAGTCCTCCTTGTGTAGCTCGGATATGAGGGCCGGGATCCGGCGCCGCGCGCGGGCCAGTCTCCCCTCCAGGTCGTGCAGGTAGTCGGACAGCAGCCGCTCCGCGTCCTCCGGCTCCGCTGCGAGCACCTGCCGGATCGTGGCGATGGGCACGCCCACCTGCCGCATCGCGCGGATCAGGCGCGCCTCGCGCAGCTGGCCCGGACGGTAGTAGCGGTACCCTGAGTCGGGATCGGTGTGCGCGGGTTTGAGGATGCCGAGCTGGTCGTACAGGCGCAGCGCCTTCACGGAGAGCAGCGTCGCGCGGGAGAAGCTGCCGATGGGAAGCAGATCTCGGCCCGACCGGTTCATGGACCTAGTATGGGGCCTGCCCAAAGGGGAGAGTCAAGAGGCCGGGTGCGGCCGCAGTGGGTGGTGGAGGATATAGAGAAGGGCAGGAGGCTGGGTCCAGCCTCCTGCCCGAGCGGGCCGGGACGCGCTACTTGACCTCGACGGTCGCCCCCGCCTCCTGGAGCTTCGCCTGCGCGGCCTGAGCGTCCTCCTTCGAGACGCCCTCCTTCACCGGCTTCGGAGCGGACTCCACCAGGTCCTTCGCCTCCTTGAGGCCGAGGCCGGTGAGCTCGCGCACCGCCTTGATGACGGCGATCTTGTTCGAGCCGAACGCGGTGAGCACGACGTCGAACTCGGTCTGCTCCTCCTCGACCGGGGCAGCGGGTGCCGCGCCCGGAGCGGCCGGGGCCGCAGCGATCGGAGCCGCTGCGGTGACGCCGAACCTCTCCTCCAGCGCCTTGACGAGCTGCGAGAGCTCGAGCACCGTCATGCCCTCTATCGCCTCGATGATCTCTTCCTTGCTGACAGCCATCGTGATTCTCCTTATGGTTCCTACTGTGTCGCGGCGGCCGACTCGCCGCCGAGCTGGTCTACCCTTGCCTGCAGCACGTACGCGATCGAGCTGATCGTCGCGTTCAGCACGCCGACGAGCGACGCTATCGGCGAGTTGAAGCCGCCGAGCATCCGGCTCAGCAGTACCTCACGGGGCTCGATGCTCGCGAGCTCCTCGACATCGCCACCGCTGATGACGCGCTCTCCCAGCAGCCCCGCTCGGATCTGCAGGATCCTGCTGACGCGCGCGAAGTCGCTGAGCACCTTCGCCGTCGCCACCGGGTCGTCGAACGAGATCGCCAGCGCCGTCGGGCCCTCGAGCGCCGAGATCAGCCCCCCGACGCCCGCGTTCTGGGCAGCGAGAGAGGTCAGCGTGTTCTTCACGACCCGATACTCGGAGCCCTTCTCCCTGAGCTGTCTGCGCAGCCGGTTGATGTCCGCGACCCTGAGCCCGCGGTAGTCCGTGACGATCACCGCGTTCGCGCGCTGGATGAGCTCGGTGAGCTCGGCGACCGCTGCCTCCTTCTTCGCTGTGGGCAATGGACGCACCCTCCTTTCCTCGAGATCCCGCAACGGAAAAGCCCCCGCACGCCTGAGAGCGTGCAGGGGCCGGAGTCCGCGAGCCTGGCTCGCGCCAGCGATTTCCGTGCCTCGTGATCCCACGCCTCGGCTGGCTGGTGGATTAAGCGCACTAACGCGCGCCAGCGGTCTCAGGTCGTGCCTCGGAAGGCTGTTCGGTTGTCCGGTTCCTAGTATATCACGCGGCCGCTTGAGCCTGCGCCTGTGCCTCCTGTACGTCCACCGGGACGCCCGGCCCCATCGTGCTCGTCAGGGTCACCGAGCGGACGAAGATCCCCTTCGCGCCCGACGGCTTGTTGCGGAGGATAGCGTCCATCACGGCCGCGAAGTTCTGCTTGAGCTGCTCCTCGGAGAAGCTGGCCTTCCCGATCGGGATGTGCAGCAGGCCGGTCCTGTCGTTGCGGAACTCCACCTTGCCCTTGCGGATCTCCTCGATCGCGCTCGCGATGTCGCGGCCCTGCACGATCGTGCCGCTCTTCGGGTTGGGCATCAGCCCGCGGCGCCCCAGGATGCGGCCGAGGCGCCCGACCTTCCCCATCATGTCGGGCGTGGCGATGGCCACATCGAACTCCAGCCAGTCTCCCTCGATCCTGCGGATGAGCTCGTCCGAGCCCACGTAGTCCGCGCCGGCCTCCTCGGCCTCGCGCGCCGCATCTCCCTGGGCGAACACGAGTATGCGCACGGGCTTGCCGCTGCCCGCCGGGAGGGTCGCCACGGCTCTGACCTGCTGATCCGCGTGGCGGGGGTCTATGCCGAGGCGCACGTGTATCTCTATCGTCTCGTCGAACTTCGCGGTGGCGTTCTCCTTCACGAGCCTGATCGCCTCGTCCGGAGAGTACAGCCTCTCGCGCTCGAGCTGCGCCGCGGCCTGCTGATACCTCTTGCCCCTGTCTGCCATGTATGGTGTCTCCTGTGTGGTGCTGGCGGGCGGCGTGCGCCCTTCCACTTGTACGGCCGGGCCTAGCCCTCGACCTCTAGCCCCATGCTGCGGGCGGTGCCCTCGATGATCTTCGCCGCCTGGTCGACGTCGTACGCATTGAGGTCCGGCAGCTTGGTCTGCGCGATTTCCCTGATCTGGTCTCGGGTGACACGGCCGACCTTCTGGCGGTTCGGCACGCCCGAGCCCTTCTCGATCCCTGCGGCCTTGCGCAGCAGGTCCACGGCGGGCGGCGTCTTCGTGATGAAGGTGAACGAGCGATCCTCGAAGATCGTGATCTCCACGGGGATCACCTGACCCACCTGCGAGGCGGTGCGCTCGTTGTACTCCTTGACGAAGTTCATGATCGCGACCCCGTGTGGCCCGAGCGCGGTGCCCACGGGGGGCGCGGGCGTGGCCTTGCCTGCCGGGATCTGTAGCTTGACGACTGCCTTTACCTTCTTTGCCACTTAGAACCTCTGCTCCTTGTCAGGGAACGATCTTCTCCACCTGCAGGAAGTCCAGCTCCACAGGCGTCGAGCGGCCGAAGATGCTGATCAACACCTTCACCTTGCCCTTCTCCTCGTTGATGTCGTCCACGGTGCCCTCGAAGTCCGCGAACGGCCCGTCGGTGATCCTCACGGCCTCGCCGACCACGAGCCTCATCTTCACCTTCGGCGGCTCCTCGCCCATCCTTCGCAGGATGCGGTCGACCTCGGGCTCATCGAGGGGGATCGGCCGGTTGCCGGAGCCGACGAAGCTCGTCACGCCCGGCGTCTCGCGCACGACGTGCCACGCCTCGTCTGACATCGCCATGTGGACCAGCACGTAGCCGGGGAAGACCTTGCGCTTCACCGTGTGCCGCTGGCCGTTGCGGATCTCTATCTCGTCGACGGTCGGCACGACGATCTCGGTGATCTGGCCGCCCAGCCCCGCGGCGTCGACGCGGTGCTTCAGGTCGCGGGAGACCTTGTCCTCGTACCCGCTGTACGTGTGGATCACGTACCACTGCTGCTCGGCCGCGGCCTCCTGGACCTGCTGATCCGTGCTCACGTTCTCGCTCATCCGTCTACCTCCTCGCCTCCTCCGCTAGAGGCCCAGCAGGCGCTGGTACAGCTGGAAGAAGAGGCCGTCGACGATGACACCGAGGAAGATCGCCATCGCCAGCGACAGGACGATGACGACGATGGAGAGGCGCACGGTCTCCTCACGGCTCGGCCACGACACCTTGCGTATCTCGAGCCGCGTGTCCTGGTATGTCTTCGTCAGGCCGCTCCTGAGCCTGTCGAAGCTGTTCCGACCGAGCGCGGCCCTCAACTACCGGGTCTCCCTGTGCAGCTGGTGCGTCCGGCAGCGGGGACAGTACTTGCGCAGCTCCAGCCGGCCCGAGTCGTTGCGCCTGTTCTTCTCGGTCGTGTAGTTGCGCTCCCTGCACTCCGTGCAAGCCAGCGTGATTACCTGTCTGTCAGCTCTCTTCGGCAATTCTCGTCACCTGCCAATGCGGCCCGGTCGGACGCCGTCTGCCGGGCCGCGTGCAATTACGTCGGTTCTACCTCAGTATCTCGGTGACCACACCTGCTCCGACAGTGCGGCCTCCCTCCCGGATGGCGAACCGGAGCCCCTCCTCCACCGCCACGGGCGTGATCAGCTCCACCTCCATGTTCACGTTGTCCCCC